>DASXJE010000286.1 GCA_036497565.1 Mycobacteriales bacterium | reverse complement strand
AGAGTGAGCAGGGTTCCGAGCCCGGTCCCGACTCGTCGGCCGTAGACATCGAACACGGCGGCGGCGTCTGGATCTCCGGTGCGCGCCTTGATGGCCAGTTCGGCCGATCTGTTGTCGGTGAGCCGGTCGAGCGCGGTGCGGGAGGCCAGTTGCTCCCAGCACGTCGGGAGCCCGCAGTAGCAGGGTGCTGATGGGCCGTTGACGGCGAGGTGTCCGGCTTCGGGGTGACTGCCGTCGGCGGTTCGGGCGGCATGGCCGTGGCAGAGCAGCGCCACACCGATGCCGGTCCCCAGCGTGACGACGAGCAGCGCGTCGCTCCCGCGACCGGCCCCGTTGTTGTGTTCACCGATGGCGGCGGTGACGGCGTCGTTGTCGATGACACAGCCGATGCCGAGGCGGTCGCTGATGATGTCGGTGATGGGGATGTCGGAGTAGGCAGCCAGCGTGTCCGGGTTGCGGATGACTCCGAGCCGGTCGACCGGGCCGCTGGCGCCGATGCCGACCGCGCGCAGCTCGAAACCGGCCGCGGCCGCGGCGATGCTGTCGGCGAGCTCGGCCGCGGCCCGGGTGGGCGAGATCCCCGCCGCGGTCGGTCTGCTCGTCTCGCGGCGGACGGTGCCGTCGGCGTCCAGGACGACGATGCGGGTTCCAGTGCCGCCGAGGTCGACTCCGACGGTCACCGGCCCGACCTCGTGCGGGCGGGGCGGCGCAGTCATAGCGCGCTGGTGATTTTGCTCCCGAACAGGAAGGAGCCCGGGGTGATGTTCCTGGCTCTGGCCAGTTCGACGGTGAGGCGCTGTGCGACGACGGCACCATGGGCGAGCTGGTCGAGCAGACCGGGCGAAGGGGTGGAGATCTCGTGCGCGCCGCTGAGTCCGAGGTCGCCGACGGCCAGCACGGTCGAACCGGATCGCAGCAGGTCGGTGCCCAGTTGCTGGAGCGAGGGCCGTGCGGGATCGCTGCCGCCGCCGCTGAACAGAACGGCGGTCAGGCCGGGTCCGGCGAGCTCGAGGGGTCCGTGCCTGAACTGTCCGCCGATGTAGCCCTCGGCGGGGATCTTCGATGCTTCCTTGGTGATCAGGCCGGCGTAGAGCGCGGTCGCGGCGTGGTCGCCGAAGCCGACGAAGACCATCCGCGCGTCCGGGGTGGTGGCGAACGTCGTGGCGATCTCGGCCAGGACCGGGGCAGGGCTGAGCGCTTCGACGACCTTCGCCGTGTGCCACGGGTCCTGGCCGGGCACGCCGGTGAGCAGTTGCGCGATCCGCTGGTGGGCGGCGAGGGAGTTGAGGTAGCTCTTGGTGCTGACGGTCGCCTCGTCGCCACTGTGCAGCCGCACCAGCGCGTCGCCGCCGAGACCGAGTGGGCTGCTCGGGTCATTCGTGACGCTGATCAGCGTCGACGCCTGGGTTCGGCGATCCCGGTCGATCAGTGCGGCCACCTCACCGCTGGCTCCTGACTGGGAGGTGATGATGGCGAGTGTGGACGGTGTGATCAGGTGAGGTGAGTCGAGGAGTTGTCCGGTGTCGACCCACCACGCCGGTAGTCCCGCCGCGACGAGCTGTCTCCAGGTCGGCAGTGCCGCGAAGTGCGACGAGCCCATGCCGCTGAGGACGATCCGGTCGTAGCGGCCGCCCAGCAGAGCGGCGAGGTCGGTCGGGGTCGTCGACTGTGCGAAGGCACGCAGCGCTCCCGGCTGCTCGGCGATGTCGTCCTCGAAGGGGGTCGGACTCACTGTGCGGTACTCATTTCGCTCGTCGGGACAGGTGGTCATGGTGTCGCGGCCGCGGCGTTCGCGGCGGTGGCCGGGGCGAGGTCGAGTAGGCCGGCCGCGATCCGGGCACCGATCATCGCCGTCGGGAGGTTGATGTTGCCTCGGCTGATCGAGGGCATGACCGACGCGTCGGCGACGTAGAGCCCCTCGATACCGTGCACAGCTCCTGATGCGTCGACGACGGCTCCGCTGTCCGGTGCGGTGCCCATCCTGCAGGTTCCAACTGGGTGGCAGTAGCTGGCGATGTGGGCGAGCGGGTCGCGGTCGTCGTGCGCCGGCCGGCCGATGATCGAGGCGAGGTCGGGCTCCGAGGTCATCGTGTGCAGCAGGTCGAGGGCCTCGGTGAGCACGGCCCGGTCGTGCCCGTCCGGGTCGGTGCCGTAGCGGTGCTCGACCAGTGGTGCGGTAGCGGGGCGACCGTCGCGGATCATCACCCGGCCCGCCGAGCGGGCGCGCATCGCCCCGCCGTAGAGGCTGATCGGTGGCAGCCCCGGATGGCCACTGTTCGCCCCGGCGACCATGAAGACGTGGATGTCGTAGGGTCCGGCGTCGCAGCGGGAGGAGCGGGCGCGGCCCACGGTCTGCTCGTCGGGGTTCCACGGCGTCCGCGCGAGTTCGTCGAGCAGGCCGTCCTTTCCGTGGAAGTCGAGCTGCACGCAGGCGTGGTCGAGCAGGTTCTCCCCCACACCGGGCAGGTCGATGACCGGGTCGGTGCCGAGCGCGGCGAGCTGGTCGGCCGGGCCGATGCCTGATCGCTGCAGCAGCGTCGGCGAGTGGTACGCACCGCCCGCGATGACGACCCGGCGCGCACGGACAGTTGTGGTGGTGCCGTCGGCGCACTCCACCTCGACGCCGACCACCTGAGCGCGGTCGAGCAGGACCCGGCGCACGAGCGCGTCACCGGCGATGGTGAGGTGCGCCGCGGCTCGTACCGGATCCAGGAACGCGAACGCGGCGTTCCAGCGTGTGCCGTCGACGATGTTGACCGGCATCGGGCCGATACCGACCGAGGCGTCGATGTCGTCGAGGTCGTCGGCGAAGGGCAGCCCGGTGCGCACTCCCGCCGCGACGAACGCCGCTTGGGCTGTGGTGAGCTCAGCCATCTGGTATCGGCGGACCCGGAACCGGTCGTGGGCCCAGTCCAGCAGGGGTTCGACCGTGGTGGCCTCCCACCCGGGGTTGCCGCGGCGGGCCCAGTCGTCGTAGTCCTCCCGGGCGCCGCGGGAGATCGTGCAGCCGTTGTGCGACGAGCACCCGCCCACGATCTTCGCCCTCGGCAGGTCCAGCTGGGTTCCGTTCGCGTTCGTGGTGGTGAGGTCCCAGTCGTGGGACAGCGGGATCGCCTTCGCGTCGAGGACGTCGTCCGGCCACGCGCCGCTGAGGTAATGGCCGTAGTCGGGGCCTGCCTCGAGCAGCAGGATCGGGTCGGAGCTGTGGGTGGCCAGCATCCCGGCGAAGGCCGAGCCGCCGGTGCCGGCGCCGACAACGATCGTGTCGACCTCGGCGGGCAGGGGTGATGAGGGCATGGCTGTGCTCTTCTCGCGTGGAAGCGTCGTCGCCCGGGGCTGGTCAGGCGATGTGGAGGGTGGTGCCCAGGACTGACAGCGCGTCTCGCTGGGCGCTGCCGAGCTCGGTGTCGGTCACGATCAGATCGGCGGCGTCGAGACCGGCGATCCGGGCGAACGCGGTCTGGCCGAACTTGGAGGAGTCGCACGCCACGATGCACCGGGAGGACGAGGCGAGCGCGGCTCGTTTGACCGCGGCGTCGTCGACGTTCCATTCGGTGAGTCCGGCGCTGACGTCGATCGCCGAGACGGTCATGACGAACGTGTCGAACCGGTGGTCCTGCAGTGTGCGTTCGGCGGCGGGACCCACGAGAGACTGCTCGCCGTGGCGGACGAGGCCGCCGGGGATCATGACCCGGGTCTCCGGTGAGGAGGCCAGGATGTCGGCGACGCGCATGTTGAGGGCGCACACGGTGAGGTTGCGCCCGACGAGGGCCTCGGCGATGGCGGTACCGGTGCTCCCACCGTCGAGGATCAGCGTCTGGCCGTCCTGCAGCTGACGTGCGACGCTGCCCGCGATCGCCCTCTTGGCCGCGAGGTTGAGCCGGGAGCGCAGCGCGAACGGCGGTTCGAAGCTGCCGCTGCGCGTGCGGGCCGCCCCACCGTGCGTGCGCCGGAGCAGGCCCTCGCCCTCGAGTTGGGCCAGATCCCGGCGGATCGTCATCTCCGAGACGGAGAACCGGTCGCTGAGATCAGCGATCGTGATCTGACCTCGGGCGTCGAGCAGCTGCAGGATCGTCTGCTGGCGTTCCTCGGCTTGCACCCGGTTCTCCTCTCCTCGCCGAACGGCTCAGGCCACGTCCGGCAGCTCGCCGGCGTCTGCCATCCAACCGCGTCGCCCAGGCCGCAGGTTACGGCCGAACAGGACCAGGGCACCGAGAAGGAGGTAGGCGGCGGCGATGACCGGCGCGAACACGACCGGCGCCGCGGGCAACGGGACGATGCTGTTGTACCCGATGGTCAGCAGCGCGACCGTGGAGATGATCGGGCACACGACGAACGGCAGGACGCGGAACTCGTCGGGATGGGTCGTGCGGAAGAACCTGAACGCCGCGATGTTCATCAGAATGAAGATCGGGATGTAGACGAACGTGCCGGTGGTTCCGAGCAGGTTGAACAGGTTGTACGGGCCCAGCGGGATGCCGACCGCGAGGCAGATGGCGATAGCGACAGCGGTCTGCAGGTACACAGCCGTGATCGGTGTTGCGAAGGTTGTGCTGACCCTGGCCAGTGGCGAGGGCAGCGAGCCGGTCCGCGCCATGCCGAAGATCGTGCGGGTGGAGCTCGTGGTGCAGGCGATGCACACGCCGAGTCCGGAGTTGACCAGCGCGATCAGCACGACGACGGAGCCTCCGCTCCACAACCGGTCGGCGAGCACGAACGCCGGCGCGGTCGAGGAGTTCGCCAGCGCGTCGAGGTTGTCGGTACCCCACCCGATCTGCAGACCCCAGGCACAGACCACGTAGAACAGGCCGATGAGCGCCAGCGAGCCGGAGAGGGCCTTCGGAACGAGGCGCTTGGGATCGCGGGACTCCTCTCCGACCGCGGCAGCGGACTCGAAACCGGTGAAAGCGAAGATCGAGAGCACGATCGCAAGGAAGAAGCCGGACGAGGAACCGATGCTGGCGGGGTTGAAACCGGTGAGGTTCACTCCGCCGGGGCCGGGGTGCACCACGCCGGTCAGCGCCAGACCAAGCCCGACCGCGATCTCGAACAACGACATCACCACCAGGAACCTGATGGAGATGACGATGCCCCGGTAAGCGCTTGCGAAGCACACCACGAGAATCGCCAGCGCATACACCCACCACGGCAGGCCGAAACCGATCTTCGCGCTGAGTTCGTCCTGCAGGACGGCACCGGTGAATGCGGCCAGAGCCGCCGGCACGATCGTCACCATGATCGCGTAGAGCCAGCCGGTGAGGAAACCCCAGCGCGGCCCGATGCCGTGCGACACGTAGGTGTAGAAGCCACCGGCCGACGGCAGATGCCGGGCCAGCCCGGTCATCGGGACCGCAATGACCAGACACACCACGAATGCCGCCAGGTACGTCAGCGGCGCGGCCCGCCCAGCTTGGCCGGTGGTGAAGGCGATTGTGTAGAAGATCCCGAGCGTCGGCGAGATCTGGGCGACCGACTGCATCAGGACACCGGCCAGACCGATCGAACCCTTGCGCAGGTCGGAATGGACGATCTTGTCGGGTTGGGGCGAAGCCGCTGGTAGCGGCGATGCCGGATCGGCGACGGCCACGGGGTTCCTCCAGGACGAGAGGCTGGTGTGGGCGAGCGAGCAGATCAACTGCGCCGAACAAGCAAACATTT
>DASXJE010000285.1 GCA_036497565.1 Mycobacteriales bacterium | reverse complement strand
GGCGAAGGCGACCGTCAGCGGCGCGTTCACCTGCGGGTTGCGGCCCAGCATCAGCTCCACGAGTAAGGGCGCTGCCGCCACCGACAACAGTGTTGTGCCCAGCAGCAAGGTGGTGGCCAGCGTCACCAGGCGGCGCACGAAGGCCGCACCGCCGTCGGCGTCATCCTGCTCGGCGCGGGCGAGCACCGGCACGAAGATCGCGGTGAACGTCGCCTCCAGCACCAGCGCGGCGACCAAGTTCGGCAGTTGGTTGGCCACCGTGAACGCGCTGGACAGCGCCGCACCCAGGAGAGCGGCCAACAGCACGATCCGGGCAAAACCCGTGACGCGACTGACCAGGGTCGCCAGCGCCATGCCCCACGACCGGGACACCAGCGCCGCGTCGGAGAGCTCCGGTCGGGGCTGTGGCGAGGTGCTCTGTGCCGGCACATGGCCGGTCGGCGGCAGCGGCCCGGTCGGCGGCCCGGGATGGTGCCGGACGCTGCGCGGGGGCAGGGCGTGGCTCATGCGTCCAGCTCTTCGTCGACCGAATGTTCGGCGTCTGGATGCTCGGCGTCCGGCGGGTCCGGCCGGTCCAGGTCGGCGCGGTCGGGCTGTCCGCGGAAGCGGTGCCACAGCCGCCGTCCCGCCAGCGCCACCAGCACGGCGGCCGCGCTCATCGTGATCGCGAACAGCACCTTGCCGTAGGCGTTGGAATGCACCGAGAGCCGCACCGGCTCACCCAGCGGCACACCGTCCGGAGTGTGCAGTGCGACATCGATCGCGACGCGCTGGGTGAAGTTGACCTCGATCGGTACCCGCATCGGCAGGTATCCCGGCGGCAACTCGATCTCGCCCGGATCGGTCACCGTCATCCCGGGCGGCACGTCGAGGTGCAGCCGCACCCGGATCGGCACCGCCAGCCCGTTGTGCAGGGCCAGCGGCAACGGGCTGTGTTCGGTGGCCAGCGTGTACGACCCGGCCGGGGTGACGATGGTGACCGCGCCGAACAGGTCGTCGAGCGCGTGACCGAGCACGTCGAGGCGCTGCTGAGCGAGCCCGTTACGGGTGTCGGGCCGGTCGGCCTGGCTGACCGCGCGCAGCATGTCCTCGCGTAACGGCGCGGTGTAACTGGCGCCGGAAAGACCGCTCCGCGCGTCGGCGGTCAGGGCCGAGGTCAGGCCGGCCAGCCGGGCCATTTCACCGGAGATCTTGCCGACGACGGCGTCGCTGAACCGGCCCCGTCCACCGGCATCGGCATCCGGTTGCGGCGTCCCGTTGGCCGGCGGTACGGCCGACGCCTCCGCGATCAGCGCCGGAAGCGGGCGTGGCACCGCCAGGCCGGACCGGATCGCCGTCGCCAGCGTGGTCATGATCGCGCCCGCATCCTCGGGCCGCAGGTTCCAGTTGGTCGGCGGCAGTAGAACCTGGCCGCGCGGGTTGATTTTCGGCTGCAGCGCCCGCCACAGCATCGCGCCCAGCGCGTCCTGACGCCGCGCGACGTCGGAGTCGTGCCGAAGCCGGACCAGCAAGGCGGAGCTCAGGTAGCCGGGCGCCACCGGATCGGCGCCGGCGGCTGCGAACGCGGCGCCGATGGCGGGGTCGAACGGCGCGATCACCACTTGCGGCGACAGCCGTCGTGGTGCGGTGTCCGGGGTGGTCGGCAGCGGGGCGCTGGAGTCGCCGGCAGCGGGGTCCGCGGGTGCGACCACCACGGTATTGCCGTTGGCGCTGAGCAGGTCGACGCCGCGTCGGGTCAGTGCGCCGTCGGGGATCAAGGTGGCGCCGCGGACCGCGACGACTCCCAGGATCTGGTCGACGATGTCGCCGGCAGCGCCGGTCGCGGCCGCGCTGAGGCCGGGGTCCCCGATCCGCTGGACGGCGTCCAGGTCGGCTTGCGCGTAGGGCAGCGGCGCGATGCAGGTCCGGTGCGCCAGCCCGCGCAGCCGGTTCAGCCAGGTGGTCGCCGCGGCCTGCCCGGTCCCGGGATGCGTCGGGGTGCCCGGCTCCTGCGCGCGTCCGGCGGGTGAACCGGGGACTCCGTCGGAAACCACATAGCCGGCCGTCATCGCGTTCACGGTGACCAGCAGATCCGGGTCGACGGCCAGGCATACCGAGCGCCCGACTGCGCCGTCCGGGTCGACGTCGTGGCTGGTGGCGAATTCGGCGGCGGACAGCAGCACGTCCAGCCGGCCGCCGGCGGCCAGCGACGTGGCCAGGTCGTCGTCCGTCAGGCGGACCGGAATTGTGCCGCCCGGAACGCCGGGCGCCAGCCGGGGCCGGTCGGCCAGCGGCCACAGCATGGTGACCGGAACGGGTTTGGAGGTGTCGGGCACGACCACGGTGTCCAGCGCACCCGCGGCGCCGCCGGCGGTGTTCAACGGGTCGGGCGGCACGCCCAGCACGGGCAACAGGAAGCGGGCGTTGTCCAGCCGGGCCGGTGCGCCGTAGTCGGGTGTGCCGTTGACGTTGACCAGCAGCGGGTAAACGCCGGGCGCTGCGACGTCCAGCGAATGGCTGGTCACCGACCGCATCGGGGCCGACAACGAGAACTTCGCCTTCTGGCCACGCTGCAGCACGGGAGACACCGTCGCGAAGTCCATCGCGGTCTGATACTGATCGGTGTCGCCGTCGAGGTCGGTGCGCAGTCCCGTCGACGCGGGCACCGCAGGCGCGTGCTCCAGGCGGATCATCACGTCGTGGACCGGGCGGTCGCCGATGTTGGTCAGAGTCCCGGCGACGGTCACCACCGGCTCGCTGGTGGTGGTAACGACCTGCGGAGTGACCTGGTCGATGCGGACCTGGACGAACGGCGTGGCGCCCGGCTCACCCGCGGTCGCCGCCGGCATGACACTGACGCTCAGGCCGGCCAGGATGCCGACGACCGTCAGCAGCCGCGCCAGGGCGCCCCGCCAGAATCGCGGTGCCGTCGAACCGCTGTTGATCCCCACCCACGGGCGTTGTCCCCACCTCGAATAGCTCTGCATCGTTGTCGGCGGTTACGACCCGGGACCGCGACCGTTTTTCCGGCCTCGAACCGGCTCGTCGGCCCGGCGGATACGGGTGCGCGAGTGGGTTTGCGGCCGTCGCCGCGGCGTGCTGGGTGGCAGCGGTGGAAGCGCGGCCGGGCCGTCGCTCTGCAGCTTGTCGATCAGCTCGTCGGCCACTTCGGCGAGCTTGCGTTCGTCGGCGTAGGCCAGCCGGGACGGCAGCTCGG
>DASXJE010000284.1 GCA_036497565.1 Mycobacteriales bacterium | reverse complement strand
GATGATCCGCCACTTCGGCGGCCACTGGGGCTGGATGCCGGACTTTGACGTGGCCGCGGTGCAAGTTCTTCCGTCCGGCACCTGGACCTCGCCACCTGCGAAGGCTCAGAAGCGGTTCGTGAACGGCAAGGAGGACGATCTTGTCTTCTACTACGAGGCGCTCAGGACGCAGCCCTAGCACTCGCTTCTGGTGACATTCCCGCACGCTGGCCCAGGCGAGCGACCTGTGACCCGGAACCCCGGCGACATGAGCTAGTCAACGACGCAGAATCGATTGCCGTCGGGGTCTACGAGGACGACGAAGTCGTCATCTGGGCTCGTCTCGCGCTCGTAGCGTGTCGCGCCAAGCGCGAGCAGCCGCTCGACCTCTCCTTCCCCGTCGTCGGTGTAGAAGTCGAGATGCACCCTGCTGGTTTCACCGAGCGGTGGTGGTTGCTCGACCTGGTCGAGGGAGATGTTTGGGCCTTTTCCGGTCGGGTCGGTGAGTATGACCCAACCATCCTTTGGCGGCGCTTGCATGACGTAGCCGAGGGCCGCCTGCCAGAACGCGAGCATCTCGTCGAAACGTCGGCAGCGGATCACGATCGAGCCGATCCAAATCTGCTTCCTGGGGCCATCTGCCGAGTCGCCGCCCACCCGATGATCGTACTAAGGACGTGCGCATTTGCTCAGGACTCATTCCCTAACACTGGGGGCCCAGACGGAGATCCTTCGCTTGTGACTTGGCGGCGCCTCTGCTCTAGTTTGTTTTGCGATGAAGCGCGTCACGGCCTTGGCCCTTCTCGCCACAGCTTCTGCGGTGGTCTCTGGCTGCAGTGGAAGCGATCCAAAGCAGCGGACTTCTCAAAACCGGCTGATCGTGCTCGGCCATTCGATTGGAGGCATAAGCTTGAACGAGCCGCGAAGAAGGGTCGAGAAGGTATTAGGACCCGGCAGGTCAAGGCGTCGTGGTGTCGTCTGGTACTTCGGGGGCCGCCTTCGCGTCGACTACTGGTTCCACGATCAGCTGACGACGCGGGTCGAGGACCTTGAGACCAAGTGGGGCGGCTTCCGCACTCGGTCCGGCGTGCGTGTCGGGTCAAGCCGAGAGGAGTTGCGCGCTCTCCGTGTGTCTTGTCGCGACGGCCAGTGCTGGCGCATGGCCGGGCGCATGCCGGATGCACCGGGGACCGGCTTCACGATGCGACACGGCAAGGTCGCCCAGATCGACGTCTCCTACAGCTGACCCAGCGGGATAGTCGGGCAGGTCGCGGGGCACGGGTCATTCCAGAACACTGGCTCAGGCGAGTCCACCTATCCTCGCGCTCGTGAAGAGCGCCTGGCTAAACCTGCGAGCCAGCAGGTACTTCATCGGCCCTTATAGCGACACGCCGGCCTTCACGATCCTTGGCCCGCCGCCTTACTACGTCCTCTCCGAAGGCTGCTCGCCCGAAGAGTTGGGTCGGACGATCCGCTTGGCGCTTGAGGCCTCCACCGAAGAGGGCACCTCCGGCCGCGAGAACGCTCGCCTCGCCGACGAACGGACTTCAGCACTCGCTCGGCTCGCCAGGGTCAAAGATGGCGCCACGTTCGAGCGCGGCGCCCGACTCGTGAACTTTGACGTCCGCGCCTCTGGCGAGATTCTGGTGACGCCGTCGCTTGGAAGCGTGGATATTGGGAGCCCTCTCCAGGGGCCCAATGGATTCGTCTCACTCGCCCCTCAGACGCTGATCTCGGCCATGCGGCAATAGAGGCTGCGGCGCGCTCGACCGCGTAGCCCTCTGGTGACATACCCCCGCACGCTGGCCCAGGCGAGGGTTGATTTCACTCGGCAACGAGGCCTAACGTGCCCTGCGCCAGGGGCAGTCGGAGGAGTGCCCGTTCCGGTGTCTAGCGCCACAGGTCGGACAGACGTAGTGCCCGCCGCCATAGATGTCCGCAAGCTGCAGCGCCGTCAGGGCGACGATCACCACGGCGGCGATAGCGAGAGGGCTCATCGCAACGCGCGCCCGACCTGTCAGCGGACGGTGAAGACGCCCCTCATGCCGGCCGCGGCATGCCCGGGCACCGTGCAGAGGTACGGGTACTTGCCCTTCTTCCTGAACGTCACGGCGAGCTTCGCCGTCTTGCCTGGAGTAATCAGCGGCGTCACCCTGCGGTTGATCTTGAAGTCGTGCGCCACGTGTCCAGCGTTCTTGAATAGGAACGTGACCTTGCCAGGGCGGGCGATCGACTTCGTCGAGAGCCTGAAGAAGAATTCGCCCCCCTTCACCAGCACGGTCTTCGTAGCCGACCGGCGAGCGGGACCTGCCGAGGCGAGCTGAACCAGGAACAGCGAGGCGATCCCGGTCGCCAGGAGCGCGAACAGGGCGGTTGTAATCGGCTTTCTCATTTGCGGGACCTCCGTAAGCTCGTGAACAACAGGGAGGATTGCGATGTGCGGTGTGGCCGGGCCTCCTCGCTAACACCCATTCGGACGCCTCACCTTCCGCAGACCGGATTGGCAGGCAGCCGCCATTCGTCGCCCTAGAGCAGGATGTCCAGCGCGAGGTGCAGCGGACAGCCGCGATCGATCAGGTCTGCGAGTGCGTGCCAGTCGAGGCGGTCTGGGCGATCGGCGAACAACTCGGCGAGCATGAACGGTACCCCGAGGTTCCGAAGCTGTTCGATGCGCCAGCCGCGCAGGCGGCGCATCTCCTGGCTCGTCTGATCGACTTCGTGAATCGCGGTGGCGAGCGGTTCCATGGTTCCTCCCCCGTTTCGGGCGTCGGACGTTCTGCGGCCAGGATCGCTGCAGGGCTCTGCCGCGTCATCGAGGGCACCCGTGATCTGCCGGCCCTGGTAGCCCGCCTCTTGGGATTCCGGGTATCGGCACCTCGCCGCTAACGCGAGGGGGATGGCTGTGCCCTAGTACCGGCCGGACGGCGAACCTCGCCGTCGACCTCTGCACCGTTCCCGGCCACGCTGCAGCGGGGATGAAGGGCGTCTTCACGGTCGGCTGATGGACGAGCGCGCTTCGACCGGCGCGGGGTCTTGGCGGTGGGGGCGGCTTCGCCCTCGCCGCGCGTCGGCGGGCGAGCAGGTCACCCGCGGACGAGCGATGGTCGTGTGGATGTCGCGCTCGACGTTCCCGGCGCGAGATGGGATGTCCCGGCGGCCCGGGGACGAATCCGGAGCAGCTCTTCGCCGTCGGCTACGCCGCGTGCTTTCAAGCGGGTTGCTTCGGATCGCGGCCGGACGGAAGCGCCGACTCGAGCCGGCCTGGTTGCTCGGGACGTGCTGCAGCACCGGAAATAGTGACTAGCAGGAATCGCGATGTTCCCGGAAACAGCAATCGGAGTTGGGCGTCCGCGGGGATGGCAGATCAGGCGTCAATCGGGATCGTGGAACGACACCGTCCCGTCGGGCGGCACGCCCGAGACGGGACCAATCGGAGAGGAGAAGAGGATGGAAGCAAGCGACCAGTCTCATGATCTGACAAGCCGCCGCTCCTTCCTGCTGAAGGGCGCTGCGCTCGGAGTAGCCGGCCTCGGCGCTGGGAGCTTTCTGGCCAACCCGTCGGAGGCGCTCGCGGGTGGTGGCCTGACGAAGGGCGACGCGGCGATTCTTCAGTTCCTGGCTGCGGCCGAGCTCATCGAGACCGATCTCTGGCAGCAGTACAACGAGCTTGCGGGTATCCAGGACAGCGAGGTCCCCGGCGGCAGCGGCAGTCCGGCCTACGCCGAGGCCGTCGCGGTGCTGGACGAGGACATGGACCAGTACATCCACGACAACACCGACGACGAGATCTCCCATGCCGCCTTCATCAACGCCTACCTGAAGGCGCACGGCAAGCAGACGGTGAACCTGGACAAGTTCCGCACGCTGGCCAGCAGCAAGGCCACGGGGGCGCAGCAGATCGGACGGCTCACGAACCTGATGCAGCTGACCGTCGACACGAGCTTCTGGACGCGCTACCGCAGCGACTCACAGAACCCCGACTTCGGCGACACGCTCCCGCAAGCAGTCCCGGGCCTGGGGGCCGGGCAGTTCCCGGCGATTCCCCGCAGTGACGCCGACCTCGCCCCCGGCGACCACCTGCAGGCGATCGCCAATACGGCCGGCTTCCACTTTTGCTTCATCGAGCAGGGGGGTACCAGCCTCTACGCCCAACTCGCCCAGCGGGTCACCCATTCCGAGGTGCTGCGGATCCTGCTCAGCATCGGGGCCACCGAGGCGATGCACTTCCAGACCTGGCACGACAAGGCCGGCAACGCACCGCCGCTCACCGACCCGACCAACGGCTTGGTCTTCCCCGACCTCAACGCCGACGGTGAGGCGACACAGACCAACCTGATCATGCCCGAGCCGACGATCTTCCTCGATCGCAAGTTCCCGATCGTCTCGATCATCCGGCCCACCGAGACCGTGGGCGCCGCAGTGGGCGCGGTTAACGCCCTGACGGCCGACGGACTGTTCATCGGGCAATCAGCCGAGTTCTTCGCAGTCCTGATGGGACTGGCAAAGGCCGCAGATGCGGCCCGGCATGGAAAGGAAGAGTGAGATGAGACGGTTCTGGATTCCCGGCGTTGTCGTTGTGGCGTTGGCGGTTGTGCTGATCGCACAAGCCTCAGCCGGCAACGGGCCTGGTTCGACAGTGCTCAAGTTCAAGACGATGGTCGGAACGGTTGCGCCGTATACGGGTCCTGTGAACGCAATCCGGGGCGTCTCCGGGGCCGGTGCGCCATGGAGCATCGACACGGCCAACGGCAAGCTGGACGAGAACGGAGATCTGTCGCTAAAGGTCACCGGGCTGATCATTACCGGGACTGGGGCGAATCCGGTGCCCACGTTCCGCGCGGTCGTCAGCTGCCAGTCGATCGTCGGTGGAGCGGCCGTGGTTGTGAACCGTGTCTCGGCGCCGTTCCCAGCGACCACGACCGGCGATGCCGCGTTCAACGGCAACGTGGACCTGCCGAAGCCGTGCCTCGCACCGATCGTGTTCGTCACGGCCGGAACGGGCGATCCGCCTGGGGTCTGGTTCTCGGTAACAGGAGCTTGACGCAGGTATCCGGGTTGGTGAGAACCGCGGATGCCGCACGGCACGCCTGGTGAAGCGCAAGAGACAGAACAGGAGGAGATATGACCGGTTTGACGAGCCCGACGCACCTTGTTGCACTGCTACTGATCGCGCTGCTGCTCTTTGGTGCGAGGCGACTTCCCGAAATCGGGCGATCGCTTGGTTCGGGGATGCGCGAGTTCAAGGACTCCGTGAGCGGTGACTCGAGCAAGCCCGCCGAGCTGCCTACGCCCGTTGAGGCGAACGTCACGGTGCGCGACGAGCACGAGACCGCCGTCTAGCGTCTCGATGGGTCGGCTGCCCCAGCGTCTACAGCACGGCGAGGGCGCGACGGTCGTCGGGCACCTGGAAGAGCTCCGCTGGCGGCTCATCATCGTCCTCGGCTCGCTCGCGCTCACGACGATCGTCGCGTTCGCGTTCCACGGCCACATCCTCGACTGGCTGAACCACCCGCTACCGGCTGACCGGCGGCGGGTGGTGACGCTGGGCGTTGCCGAGCCGTTCACGGTCTCGGTGACGGTGAGCGTTTACGCGGGATTTCTGCTTGCCCTGCCTGTGATCATGTGGCAGTTCTGGTCGTTCTTCGCGCCCGCCTTCGACCCGTCGATCGAGCGAAGCGTGCTCGGCCTCGTTGCCTTTGCCAGCGCTCTGGGCACAGCAGGGCTGGCGTTCGGATACTGGATCGTCCTCCCGCGCGCCCTACTGTGGCTGACCCACTACGACGACACGCACTTCACGAATCTGATCCAGGCGAAGGCGTACTACTCGTTCACCTCCACGGTCCTGCTCGGCATCGTGCTCGTTTTCGAGTTACCGGTGATCGTGCTCGGCCTGGTGAGCATCGGCGTACTCTCGTCGGCGACTCTCCGCCGGAACCGCCGGCTCGGCTATTTCATCGTCGCCGTCGTCGCGCTCACGCTGCCCGGCCCGGACCCGGTGACTACGGGACTCGAGCTCCTGCCCATGTGGGCTCTTTTCGAGGGCTCGATCTGGCTCGCCTTCTTCGTCGAGCGAGCGCGACCCGCCAGGCTGGTCGCTGGACGCTTCGACGCCGTCGGCGTGGAACCGCCGGCCTAGGCGGTCGCACCGGCTGCGCGACGCCTGCCGCTGGTGGCTAGCGGCGGACGGCCTGGTCGCGGAGCGGCAACTCGACACGCACGAATGTGCCCGCCCCCGGCGGGCTCGACAGGCGCATGACACGGTTCACGTATCCCTGCGGGTAGTGCCTCCCTGTGCGCCGCTCGCGTTTCGAGTAGTAGCCGTTGAGGCAGGTCGCCGACTTGAAGTCAGCCCTGCGTAGATTGATCCCGGCCCACGTGCGCAGGCGGATTTCCTCACACGCTGTTGGGCGTCGAAGCGGTCGTCGTCGGGGTCGATGCGGTCGTCGTCGGCGGCGTGGAGGTGGTCGTCGATCCTCGACTTTGCGGCGGAAAACCCCCTCCGTCAGCTTGTCGAGTCGACTGCGATCGAGGCGATCTGCCAGTCTTCGGTGTCCGTGCTGGGGGCAGGACACCCCTTATGCGAGCACTGCTGGGCGTCGAGCGGACGGTCCGCTTCAAGTTCCACTAGGCGCGGTCGGCGCCCTCGTCCTCGCGGGCGGTCTCTATGCCGCCGGCATCGACGTCGCCGGCGCCTGCGGCGGCGGCTGAGTCTTCTACGAGGGTGCCGGTGCCGTCTCGGCCGGCAGCACTCCCGCGTCCGCGGGCTCGTCTT
>DASXJE010000283.1 GCA_036497565.1 Mycobacteriales bacterium | reverse complement strand
CAGGACGGTCCCGCGGGGCGTGTGGGTCATCCACATCTGGTAGCCCTGATCCCCGGCCGCGGAGAAGGTCGGCATGCCGACGAAATTGTCGACCGACAGGTCGAACACCGTTCCGGCATCGGTGCGGCTCATGATCGTCCGTCGGGACTCGGCGTCGATCAGGTTCAGCATTCCGATCTCGTCGTCGGTCCCGAACGGCGACGACGTCACCTCCCGGAACTTGCCGTCGTATGCCGCGATGCGCGCCTTCTCAGCGGCACTGATGAGCGTCGGTCCACACATGTGATCTCCCTGTGCAACGTTGTCGGCCGAAGGGTCTGTGAGATCAGTCCGGCAGCTCGTAGCGGCTGACGGCGTCGGGGTCGAGCACGATGCCCAGGCCCGGCCGGTCGGGCACGAGGACGGCCCCGTCGGCGAACCGCAGCCGAGTCTCGGGCGTCAGGAGCGCCTCGAAGTTGTAGATGTCCTTGTCGAGCGCGAAGTGCTCGACGGCGACGCAGTTGGTGACCGACGCCGCGAGGTGCACGTGCAGGTTGGCGTGCCAGTGCGGCGCGACCGGCACGCCCGCGGTCTCGGCGGCGTGCGCCACGCGCATCCACTCGGTGATGCCGCCGATGACGCCTGCGTCCGGCTGCAGGATCGCGGCCGCGCATCGCTCCAGCAGTTCGCGAAACTCCCACCGCGTCTGGGCTATCTCGCCGGTGGCGATCGCGGTCTCCACCCGGCCCGCCAGCGTGGCATGGCCGCGGATGTCGTCGGGGGACAGCGGCTCCTCCACCCACCACAGCCCAGCGTCCCCGGCACCACGCTCGAGGATCCGGATGGCCCGGGTCGCCTCGGCGAGGCTGTGGTAGGCGTTGTTGGCGTCAAGGGCAAGCCGGCCTCGGCCGTCGATCACATCGATCGCGGCACGCACCCGATCCGCGTCCTCCTCAGGGCTCAGGCCACCGACCTTGATCTTATGGTCGCGGAACCCGAGGCCCTGGTTGAAGTTGATCTCCCGGGCAACCGCGTCTGTCCACTTGCCTTCGTCCGGCTGGTAGTAGCCACCCGATGCGTAGGCCGGAATCGGGCTGACGGAGCCGCCGAGCAGGGTCGAAAGTGCGATGCCGTGGCGCTTGGCGGACAGATCCCACAGCGCGATGTCGACCGCCGACATGGCGCGCAGCACCACGCCGCGCCGGCCGGCCAGCAGCGTCTCTTGGTACATCCGCTCCCAGAGGCCGGTGATGTCGCGTGCATCGGCGCCCATGGCCACCGGTTCGAGCAGTTCGTGCACAGCCTGGGCCAGCAACCGTCCGCCCGTCGTCCCCGCGTAGGCGTACCCGAGGCCGACATGGTCGGTGTCGTCAGCCTCGATGGTGACGAGAACGAAGTCTCGCTTGTCGAGGCGGCGGGTGGACATGCTCGTGTTGCGGCTCAACGGCATGCGTACTGCTCGCGTTTCGATACGCGTGATCGTCATTGCGCTCTTTCGGTCGTGGTGATGGACGGACTGAGGGCATGTCGGGCGCGCGGCTCACTGCCGCAGCCGGCGCTCGCGGGCGTAGAGCACGAGGATCACGAGGATGGCGAGGCCTTGGGCGATCTGCCGGCCGGCAGCGGCGATGTCCGAGAGCGTCAGGATCGAGTCGATGGTGCTGAGGATCAGCACGCCGGCGATCGTTCCCACGTAGCCGCCGCGGCCGCCGAGGATAGAGGTGCCGCCGATCACCACCGCGCCGACGGACGGGAACAGGTAGGTCGAGCCGATGCCGAAGTCACCGCTGCCGGTGTACCCGGCGAGGGCGATGCCCGCGACGGCGGCCATCACCGCCGCGAAGATGTACACGCCCAGCAACGTCGACCAGGCTCGGATGCCGGCCAGCCGAGCCGCGCGGGCGCTGGTACCGATCGCAAAGACGCGGCGGCCGAACGTCGAGCGGTGGAGGACCAGGTACGTGACGATGCTGACGACAATCCACCCAACGAGCAGGCCGGAGAACCAGCCGTTATGCCCCATGGTCCGTGTCAGCAGCTCCGGTGGCAGGCCGGTGGAGCTCCCTGCGGTGAGCACTAGCACCGCGCCGTCGACCGCTGCACCCACGCCGAGTGTCATGATCATCGGCTGGATGCCGAACACCGTGATGCCGATCGTGTTGATCATGCCTAGCACGGCCGCCACGATGATGATCAGGAGCAGGACCGGCCACCGGGAGGAGTCGCCCTGGACCCAGTACGGGGTCATCACCTCGGCGAAGGCCAGGATCGAGGCGACCGAAAGGTCGATGCCGCCGGTGATGATGACCACGGTCTGACCCGCCGCCACAATGCCGAGCACCGACGCGAGCGCGATCATCGTGCTTAGGTGCGCCGAGCCGAGAAAACCGGGGTGCAGGATCTGGCCTACCACGCCCACCAACACCACCGCGATGTACGCGGCGGCGACCGGCGTCACGCGTCGGTGCAGGGGTGTCCTGGCGGAGCTGCCCGATCCGCCCCGCGAGCCGCCGGACTCGTCCTGCGTGCTTACGCTCTTGCTGTCTGCCGTGCTCGTCATCACACGCCGCTCCCGACCGACGGAAGCGGGATCCGGATCCATCGGCGCGCGGTGAAGCGCGACAGCGCCAACGCCACCACGAGCAAGACGCCGTACACCACGCGCTGGTAGAAGGCCGACGCGCCCGTGTAGAACACCAGGCTGTTGATCAGTGTCAGCGCCAGGGCGCCGAAGACCGCTCCGATGAGCGACCCCTTCCCGCCCTGAAAGCTGACTCCGCCCAGCACCGCCGCCGCGATGGCCTCCAATGTGATCGACGCCCCGCTGAGAGGGTCGCCACCGCTGGTGGTCGCCGACAGCATCAGGCCACCCAGCGCCAGCAGCAACCCCGCGATGGCGAACACGGCGATCTTGGTGCCGACCACGGGGATGCCCGCCGTGTACGCGGCGTTCTCACTGGACCCCACCGCGTAGATCCGTTTGCCAAATCGAGTGCGCGCCAGCCACAGCCACAGTGCGATCAGCGCCAGGCTCCACCACAGCGGCGCGTAACCGGAAGTGAGGTTGCCGAACGAGTCGGGGATGCCGCCCTTCGGAGTCGGCAACACGTAGAGCGCCACGCCTGCCCAGACCGCCGACAGCGCGAGCGTGACGATGATCGACGGCAGCCGGACGAGCGCCGTAAACAGGCCGGCCACCACGCCGAGTGCGATGCCGGCGAGGGTTGCGAGCAGAACCGATGCGGCCGAACCGTGCCCGATCAGCACAACGATGATCACGTTGGTGAGGCTGATGACGCTGCCCGAGGCGAGGTCGATCGAACTCGTCAACATGACAATGCCCTGCGCCGCCGCCGCAAAGACCAATGGCAGGCTCGTGCCGAGCAGGTACAGCAGGTTCGAGGCCTGGATAAAGCTCGGCTGCAGGATCGTGTTGAGGACGAGCAGAACGAGCACCGTAAGGTAGATCGTCGCGTCGCCCAGGTTGATCGACACCCCGTTCTTGGTCGGAGCAGTCATGCGGCCTTCTCTGCTGATCGACCGAAAATGCCCCGCAAGATGTTCGCCTCGCTTACGTCCGAGCCGACGAGCTCGGCTGACACCGCGTGGTCGTGAAAGACAAGCACACGCGGGCACAGCGCGATCAGTTCCGGGATCTCCGTCGAGTTGACGATCACCGACAGTCCGCTGTCGGTCAGCTCCTCGAGCAGCCGGTAGATCTCGTCCTTCGACCGCACGTCGATGCCGCGCATCGAGTCGTCCAGCAGCAGCACTTTCGGTCGGCTGAGCAGGCCGCGGCCGAGAATCACCTTCTGCTGGTTGCCACCACTGAGCGAGTCGATGCTGTCGCGCAACGAGTGCAGTCGCACGCCCAGCCGGATCGCCATGTCATTGCTGAACCTGCGCTCGACCGAGCGCATCAACCATCCGTAGCGGCTCAGTCGAGGCAGGCAGCTCAACACCATGTTGGCGGCGATCGCGTGCCCGGACACGATTCCCTCGACCTTGCGCTCTTCGGGGATGTAGTAGATTCCGTTGGAGATCGTGTCCCGTGGGGAGCGTGCGTGGACGGCCTCGCCGTCGATCTCACGGGAGGCTCCTCGGGCGGGAAGATCGCCGCCAATGACGCGCAGGACCTGCTTCTGGCCGTGGCCCTGCAGGCCGGCCAGGCCGAGGATCTCCCCTTCGTGCAAGTCGAACGCGATGTCCTCGCGGAACCCTGCCGATGCGGGAATCGAGAAGCGCGCGCGCACGGTCGAGGACACCGTTCGCCGCGGCCGCGCCGACACCGCGTCGCCGGTGTCGGGCACCAGGTCGATGATCTTTCGCTCGCCCAACAGCTCGTCGAGCAGGATGTCATGGGTGATGCCCTTGGCATCGCGCGTCGAACCGATCCGGCCGTCGATCAGTGTCGACACACGGTCGGATATCTCGAGCACCTCGTCGAGCCGGTGGGAGACGAACAGCACCGCGGTGCCCGCGGCCGCCAACCCACGGCAGACCTTCATCACCTGGCGCGCCTCGGGCGAGTCGAGCGCCGACGTCGCCTCGTCCAAGATCAGTGTCGAGGGCTGCCGAGCGATGGCCCGCGCCACCTCGACGAGTTGCAGCTGGGCCAGGGTCAGGTCGCGACAAGAAGCTTTCGGGGGAAGCTCGAAGCCGTGCGCTTCCAGGAACTGCGCCGTGCGAGATTCCAGCGCACGCCTGTTGATCGTGCCGATCCGGTTGTGCGGGTAGCGGTCGAGAAAGATGTTCTCGGCGACTGTGAGAGACGGCAGCACCGTCAGCTCCTGGAAGGCAGTCGCGATCCCACTCCGCAGGCTGCTGGCCGGGGAGGAGCAGTCGACCGGCCGCTCGCCGCGGGTGATCGTGCCGGAGTTGTTCACGACCGTCCCCGAGAGGATCTTCACGAGCGTGCTTTTGCCCGACCCGTTCTCACCGAGAATGGTGTGCACCTCACCCGGCCGGAATTCGAGGGAAACGCCCCGTAGAGCGCGAGTGTTGCCGTACGACTTCACGATTTCTGTGAGCGTGAGGCCTACGAAAGGGTCGGGCCGTGCCTGCGACAGCATGGGGCACTCCTCGGAAGGCAGGGTTCGGGCGGCGAAAGGCCGGTCCCAGGCGTGCCCGTGACCGGCCTTGCCGCTACGAGAGGTAGCTCTGAAAGAGCTCGGCCTGCGGGACCGGCACCGGGTTGACGAACTGGCCGGGCTCGTTGGTGAGCCCCTTGGTCCAGATGGTGTCGAGGTTGTCGTTGGTGATCAGGGGGGTTTTCAGCAGCACCGGGTTAGAGCTCACCTTTGCGCCCTGGTGCACCTTGATGCCCAGCCAGAGCGCGTCGACGACCACGGCCGGCGGCTGCGGCGCGCCGACGGTCTTGTAGCCCTGCGCGACCCGGTCGTGCCAAACGTTGAGGAAGTCGGTCGTGCCGTCGAAGACGATCGGTGGCAGCGGCTTGCCGGCGCTGATGAAGGCATTCGCCGCACCGCCGGCCGAGTCCCCCTGGTCCCACACTCCGGCGATGTCGGAATTCTGGGCCAACACCTGGGCCATCTTCTGCTTGGCCGTCGCCGGGTTCCAGTCGACGTTGACTTCGCTGACCGTGATGTCCGGGTATTTGGCGAACACCTGCTTGGCGAGATTATTCCGATCCTCGTTCACCGGCGTGCCAGCGATGCCCTCGAGCATGACCACGTGGCCTTTGTGACCGATGGTGTCGGCGAGCCCCTGCGCCGTGTCGGCAGCGATGATCTTTGGGTCGATCTCGACGTTGATCGACTTGTCGCTGCTCGCCAGATTGTCAGTCGTCACCACGGTGACCCCCTGGGCCACGTCGCGGGCGATCTCAGCGTTGAGCCCGGTCGCTGACTGGGCGTCCACGACGAGGACGTTGACGCCCGACTGCACCATGTCGTGCATCTGCTGGATCTGGGTGGAGACGCTGTCTCCCGCGTTCTGGATGACGTACTTCTTGATCTGGCCGCTGCTCTGAAGCTTGTCGGCTTCGGCCTTGAAAGAATTGATCATGATTCCGCGGAACGACGAGGTGACGCTCGAGTTGCTCAACCCGAGGACGATGCTGCCATTGTCGCCGCTTGTGGAACTCCCTCCACTGCCGCATCCAGCCAGTCCAGCAGCGACCGCTAGACAGATCGCGGGAATGACGCTTATTCGTCGGAATGCACGCATCATTTACTCACCTCAGTGATCGTGTCTCTCCTGTGCGGACGTGCTGGCTACGTGCTTGCAATGGAGTTGGCCGTACGAGCGACCAATGCTGAGATAAACCGGATTCGGCTATATCCGATAAGCAGCGGGCCGCCGGTCTTTCCACGGGCTTAACTCAAACTCGCCCGCCGTAAAAGTGATCGATTTTTCCCTGGATCGCGCAAGGTCCACGTCGACAACGAGCAGATCCTGCTCGCTCTCCGCCTTGGCGAGCACCTCGCCCATCGGGTCGACGACCTGGCTGTCGCCGAGGAAGTCGATGCCGTGCTCGGCGTCGCCTCGGTTGGACACCAGCAGATAGACGAAGTTCTCCGCGGCCCTCACCCGGGTGAAATGATCGGCCAGAATGCTGGCTTGAACCGGCCAATTGGTCGGCAGCGCGATCAACTCGGCTCCCTCGAGAGCCAGCGTGCGCATGACTTCGGGGAAGCGGATCTCGTAGCAGATCGCAATCCCGATCCGGCCCAGCGCGGTGTCGAAGACGGCCGGGGCGGTTTCCTCAGAGACCGTCGCGAAGCGGTCCGCGCCCATGAACGGTAGGTGGCGCTTGCGGTACCTGCCGATCAGCCCGCCGGGGCCGAGGACCGCAACGGTGTTGAACAGCTGATCTCCGTCGCGCTCGAGATAGCCGACGAGCGCGTGCATCTCCCGCTCCCGACAGGCCCGCGCGAGGTCGCCCATCTCGGGACCGTCGGAGTTGATCGCGATCGCGAACGCCTGCTCGCGGCGGCTCGTCACATAGCCGGTCAGGAAACACTCCGGCAGGACCACCAGCCGTGCACCGGCCTCGGCAGCTCGAGCGACCACCTCGACGGCGCGCCGCGAATTGGCCTTCGCGTCACCGAAGATCGCGTTCACCTGAGCGACCGCCACGGTCAGTTGGTCCGGCATGGATGGCTCCTTAGGCAGGGCATTGAGACCTGGAAGGGCTCCGGGTCGAGACGAGACCGGTACTGACGTTCATCGCGTTGACATCCATTCCCTTTCCAGATAGTTGGGTTGCACGTAGCCGACTGACAGTTGCTCCTGGTGCCACCGGCGCCGCTGTTCGGCAGGCACCGCGCGGTAACCGCGCCAGAGCAGACCGATCGCGACGGCGGCGTAGCGCTGGTACTCCAGGACACGCCGAAGGCAGTCGGTGTCCGCCAGCAGGGCTGCCGCGTCCCGCGCCGCGGTGCTCAGCGGCGCGAGCTCCCCGAAGTCGGCGAAGGCGCCCGCCTCGATCTCGGCGAGCTCGGCGAGGTCGGGCCTGCCCCCCGGTGAGCTGTCTACGACGGTGACCAGGTCGTCGTAAAGCTCCAGCCACACCGACCGGTCCGGCTCGTCGAGCCACAGCGTCGCCTCGAAGAGCATCAGGGCGTGATGCCGAATCATGCTGTAGCCGTGATCGAGGGTCACCAGCTGAATCTGCAGAGCATCGTTGGTGAGGCTCAACTCCAGCCGCGACGAGCCGGCCAGCACTGCGCGACGGTCCGCGCGTCCCTCCAGGACAGGTGCGTACGCGAGCCCGAGCAGCTCCATGAAGAACCCGACCTCCGGAAGGTGCTTGAGCACCCGAGGCTCACCGGAGGCATCCAGCCAGGCACCCATGAAACGCCCGTACGGCCACTGGCCGGGATCAGTGACGGTCTCGTGGTCGACGGCCGCGGGGCGCGCGACGTCACCGGCCAGGGGCAACAGCTCGGACGCCCGGCGGCACCCCTTCTCGGTCCACAGTCGTGACCGTTCATCGGTGAAGACCTGCGCGGGAAACGGCGTGCCTTGGAAGGTATCCACATCCGTCCTTCCTCCCTGGTGTGCCCCCGTGCCAACGAGGAGGCCGAACAAGACCGAGCCTTGCATGTAAGATGCAAGACAGTCAAGAGTCGCTGAAGACCGTCTCGTCGATGTGGAGCAGGTAGTCGCCGCCCCTGCGCTACTTGAGGGCACATCACAGCTTCGCCAGCGATGCGCCGCCAAAGGCGCGCGAAGGCCTTAGGTGAGGGGCTCGGTATCCGCGGGCGCCGGCCAGGGCGGACCGAGCAGCACCGAGGCGGCGCCGGTCTCCTGCTCGATCAGCAGATTGCAGGTCAGCAGGATGTGCTGGTGCATCTCGTGGGCGGCGCCCGGCGCGTCGCCGGCGACGATGTGCCGGTAGATCGCCTCGTGATCCGCGACGACGTCAGACAATGGCCGGGTCTTGTCCGCGGTGGAAGCGCCTCGAATCATCTGCAGGTCACGCAGCGAATCGACGTAGTTTGCCAATCGCCGGTTTCCCGAGGCTTGCAGGATGACGCGATGGAAAGCGGCGTCGCATCGCAGGTGCTCGCGGGGGTTGTTCAGGACATCGGTGACCCGCCGCAACGCGGTCAACGCCTCGCGCAACCGCCGGTGTTCCACCTTCCTCATCAGGGTCGCCGCCCGATAGGCAGCGCGTGGCTCCAGCAGCAGCCGCATCTCATAGATCTCGGCCAGGTCGTGGGTAGAGGTCTCGAGGATCCGCATACCGCGACGGTGCTCGACACGTACCATGCCGTGATCCACCAACCGCGTCACCGCCTGGGCCACCGGGGTCCGTGACACACGCAGCTGCGTGGCGAGCTCATTCATCGAGTACAACGCCCCGGGTACCAGGTCACCGGACACAATCAGGTCGCGGAGCCTGCGATAGATCTCTTCTTCCAGGCTTGGAGCAGGTGCTGGTAGCGGCTCGATCTCCACGCTGGCCACCCCG
>DASXJE010000282.1 GCA_036497565.1 Mycobacteriales bacterium | reverse complement strand
CTCGGCGTCACGTTCCTCGACACCGCGGACATGTACGGGCCGTTCACCAACGAGCAGCTCGTCGGGCGGGCCATCGCCGGCCGTCGGGACGAGGTGGTGCTGGCCACGAAGTTCGGCAACGAGCGCAGCCCGGACGGGGCGAGGATCGGCGTCAACGGTCGGCCGGACTACGTCCGCAGGGCGGCCGACGCGAGCCTGCAGCGACTCGGCGTCGACCACATCGACCTCTACTACCAGCACCGGGTCGACCCGAAGACGCCCATCGAGGACACCTGGGGCGCGCTGGCCGAGCTCGTCGAGGCGGGCAAGGTGCGCCATCTCGGCATCTCCGAGGCCGCGCCGGCGACGATCCGGAGGGCACACGCCGTGCACCCGCTGGCCGCGGTGCAGACGGAGTACTCGCTGTGGACCCGTGATCCCGAGGACGACGGCGTCCTCGCGACCGTCCGCGAGCTGGGCATCGGCTTCGTCGCCTACTCCCCACTCGGACGCGGCTTCCTGTCCGGTGAGATCCGCAGCATCGACGACCTGGCCGAGGACGACTTCCGCCGGCACAACCCGCGTTTCCAGGGCGAGAACTTCGTCAAGAACCTGCAACTCGTCGACCGGGTCCGCGAGATCGCCGAGGTGAAGGGCGTCACCCCGTCTCAGCTGGCGCTGGCCTGGGTGCTGCACCAGGGCGGCGACATCGTGCCGATCCCCGGCACGAAGCGGGTCCGCTACCTCGAGGAAAACGCCGCGGCCGTCGACATCGACCTCTCCCCCGAAGAGCTCCGAGGACTGGACGAGGCCGCACCGTCCGGGTCGACCGCGGGTGATCGCTACCCCGACATGTCCTCCGTCCACATCTGACTAGCCGCTCGCGACCCGGACGCCGGCACTGTCCTTGGTGCCGAACCGGATGCCTCGCGACTCCTTCCCGATCGCCGTCAGTACGGCGACCGCGATCAGCCCCGGGATAACCGTGGCCGCCAACGCGAACGGGTAGCCGTGCGACTTGGCCAGCGCCTGCTGGATCGGGAGGTTGAAGGCCGCCAGGCAGTTTCCGAGCTGGTAGGTCACGCCGGGGTAGAAGCCGCGGATCTCGTCCGGGCTGCGTTCGGAGAGATGCGCCGGGATGACACCCCATGCACCCTGCACACATACCTGCATGAGGAATGCGCCGAGCGCGAGCATGCCGGCCGACGTGGAGAGCGCGAACAACGGCACGATCGGCAGGGCGAGCAGCGCGAAGTAGATGATCGCGCGGCGCCGTCCGATGCGCTCGGACAGCGTGCCGACCACGGTGCCGCCGATCATCGCGCCGATGTTGTAGATCACGGCGATCCACGTCGCGGTGGTCGGCGAGAGGTGGATCCCCTCCTTGAGGAAGGTCGGGTAGATGTCCTGCGTGCCGTGGCTCATCCAGTTGAACGCGGTCATCAGCAGCACCAGGTAGCCGAACCGGCGGAGGATCTTCGCGTCGAGGAACACCTGGGCCACCGATGTCCGGGTGATCTCGGTGCGTTGCCGCGCGGTCTCCCACACCTCGGATTCGCGGACCCGCGACCGGACGATGAGGCTGATCAGCGCCGGCACGATGCTGAAGGCGAACAGCCACCGCCACGACAGACCGAAAACGCCGTTCAGCAATAGGTAGAGCAGCGCCGCAGCCATGTAGCCGATCGAGTAGCCCTGCTGCAGGACGCCTGAGAAGAAACCGCGGCGCGCCACCGGGATCTTCTCCATCGCCAATGCGGCGCCGAGGCCCCACTCGCCGCCCATCCCGATGCCGTAGAGCAGCCGGAGCACGAGCAGCACCGAGTAGTTCGGTGCGAATGCACAGGCGAATCCGACCACCGAGTAGAAGCACACATCGACGATCAAGGGGATACGACGACCCGCACGGTCGGCCCACATCCCGAAGATCAGCGCGCCGACCGGCCGCATGATCAGCGTGATCGTGGTGATGAACGCCATCTTGGTCAGCGATACGTGGAAATCCTCGGCGATCTCGGCGTAGACCAGCACCACGATGAAGTAGTCGAAGGCGTCCATCGACCACCCCAGCAGTGCCGCCAGGAAGCTGTTGCGCTGATCGGAGGTGAGTGGTTCCGCGGCCACGAAGTGCTCCTTCCAGCTCGACGCCGGTGCCGACGCCGCGCAGACGTTAGTACCGGACCGGCGAGTCCGCGACTTGGAAGGCGCTTACCGAGCGTGACCGGCAGGCGTCCCGAACAGACGTTCGGCCACGGCCCGCAGGTTGACCTGGCCACAGCCGAGCGCGCCGACGTAGCGCCCTGGCGCGAGATCGGCATCGGCGGCGGTGCCGGTCCCGACGACGACGCAGTCGGGCCGGGCGTCGACCACCCGGCGCACCAGATCGGCCTGCCACGGCCGACGGTGCGCGTCGCGGACCGCGACGATCGGTGTCGCCCTGTCGGCCGACGCAATCACGGCGTCGAGATCGGACGGGGGTTCGGTCACGCGTACGCCGGACACCGTCGGCTCGATCGCGGTCAGCACGTCGAGGAGCCCGGGCGAGGTGACCCCGATCCCGGGCCGCACCCGCACGCCGGCGTCGATGACGTAGAGCGGCCTGCGCACCGGCAGGTCGGTGTCCACCCGCAGGGCGCGGCGGGCGGCCTCCAGACCGACCGCGCGGTCGGCCGGCCCGGCGGGTGTCGGATCGGTCCAGCCGCACAACGCGTCGACCCGGCGGGCGGCCTCGGCGACCCGCGCCGCCGGCAGTCGTCCGGA
>DASXJE010000281.1 GCA_036497565.1 Mycobacteriales bacterium | reverse complement strand
TGCACGGGCCGGACGGGACCGACTACCAGGAGTGGATCACCTGGCGGGAGATCGTCCCGCCGGAGCGGATCGCGCTGCTGCACGGCGAGTCCCGCGACGACCCGAACGCCTTCGAGTCGGTCCTGACCTTCGAGCCGGCCGGCGAACAGACCCGGATCGTGATGCGCGCGGTGTTCCCCACCAAGGAACTCCGCGACGAGGCGGCGGAGAAGTACCACGCGATCGAGGGCGGCGAGCAGACGCTGCGCAACCTCGCGGCCTACGTGACTCAGGAAGGGACGGTGCGCTGATGGCCGGGAAGGTGTATTTCAGTGTGACGATGTCACTGGACGGCTTCATGGCGCCCGACGCCGTGCCCGTCGAGTACGTATTCACGCCCGAAGGTCAGAACGATCCGAGGGTCCAGCGGTGGATGGCGAAGTGGTCGGAGCTGCAGGCGTGGCTGTTCCCGCAGCGGTGGTTCCGGGAGAGCCTCAAGCTCGGCGAGGGCGGCGAGGAAGGACTCGACAACGACATCGCGCGGGCGACGTACGACCGCACCGGCGTGAGCGTCATGGGCAAGCGCATGTTCGACGGGGGCGAGCTGGCATGGCCGGAGGAGGCACCATTCCACACCCCGGTGTTCGTCGTCACCCACACCAAGCGTGACCCGTGGGAGCGGCCGGGCGGCACCACCTTCCACTTCGTGAACGACGGCATCGAGAGCGCGCTGCACCAGGCCCGCGAGGCTGCCGGCGACCGCGACGTGCGCATCGCCGGGGGCGCCGAGACGATCCAGCAATACCTGGACGGCGGCCTGATCGACGAGTTCTCGATCACGCTCGCGCCCGTGCTGTTCGGCACCGGCATCCGGCTGTTCGACCGCGTGGACTCCGACCGCCTCGCGCTGGACCAGGCCCACACGGACGCATCGTCCCGGGTGACCCATCTGACCTACACCGCCGTGAAACGCTAGCGCCGGACCTAGTGGGCGTGTTGCGGGCGCAGTTCGTCGACGGCGACGTAACGAACCTTGAGGGTGCCGCCCGACGTGGTCTGGGGAGTCGGCGTGGTGCATCCGCACACGCCGTCCGGGAAGCCGCCACCCATCGCGAGATCGAAGATCACCGTGAAACCGTGGTCGACCGCGGCCGTCCAGGTTGCCGCCGGCACCTGGTTCTGATCGACCGCGAAGATCTGCTTCCCATCTAGGTACCAGCGGATCTGTTCCCGGGTCGCGTGCCGGCGGTCGACGATCACGGAGTAGGTGTGGAATCCGGTCTGACAACCGGAGCAGGTGAGTAGCCCGCTGCTGATGCCGGTGGGCTCGTTGCACGGACCGCTGGGATAGACACCGCAGTGGAACGTCGACGCCACCTGGCTCTGGGCATTGACATCCTCGAGGATGTCGATCTCGCCGGTGCCGGGCCAGTCGCCCGGTCCGAGCATCCAGAACGCCGGCCAGTAGCCGAGTCCGGCCGCCGGGTCAGGTTGCCGGATCGACGCGCTGACCCGCATCACACCGCCGGCCGGAGCGCCGAAGAGCTGCTTGGTGCGGATCCGGCCGGACGTCCACGTCTGGTCGGAGCCGAGCGCCCTGATGTTGAGGCTGCCCCGGCCGTCCTGGAACACGTTGGCCGTCGAGTCGGTCGCCGTCTCGATCTCGCCGGTACCGAAGTTCGCTCCCGGCCCGACGTCGTAGATCCACCTGTTCGCATCGACCCGGCTGCCGGCGGCACCGTTGAACCGGTCCGCCCACACCCGCTGCCAGCCGTGTGCCGAGGCCGGGACAGCCGCGGTGACCGCAGTAGGCCCCGCGTCCGCGGGGGTTGCGGCCGCCAGCACCGCCGCGACGACGATCGCCGCCGCCGCACCGGGCACCAGTCCGCGGCGCAGGACTGTCCGTCGAGAGCGTGGGCTGGGCATGGCCGCCTCCCTGGTCACGGTCAACGCGATCCCGGGAGAGTGCCTCAGGTCGGGCCCGGTGGCAAGACCGGCCGAGGTCAGAGTGCGTCGCCGAGTACGGCGGTGATTCCGAGCCGCGCGGTTGCCACCATCGACGGATTGGTGTGCAGGTAGTACGGCAGGGCGATCACGCTGCCGGACACGACGAGGCCTCGTGCGCGACGCTGCATCGCGTCGTCCGCCCCGACGATCTCGCAGAACGCCGGCCGGCTGGCACGGTCGAGCAGGTACCAGGCCGGGGTGACGTCGTACGCCGGATCGCCGGTCGACATGGTCCCGAAGTCGAGTACGCCGGCGAGGCGACCGTCCCGCACGAGGAGGTTGCCCGGGATCAGGTCGGCGTGCAACCAGACGGGCGGACCCGCCCAGTCCGGGACGGCCAACGCGTCGTCCCAGACCTTCGCCACCCGCTCCACATCGATGATTCCCTCGCACTGCGCGAGGGCCGCGCGGAACACCTCGTCGCGCCCGGCGAGCGGCAACCCGCGGCCGAACCCTTCGGACCCGGGCGGTGGCGCACCCGTCATGTCGATGCTCTGCATCTCGGCGACGAACTGCCCGAGTGTCAGCGCCGTCTGCGTCATCGAGTCGAGCCGAGCGGTGAGCGCGTCCTCGCCGGTGAGCCACCGCACGACCGCCCACGGGAACGGATAGTCCTCGCCCGGCTCCCCCGTCACCACGACCTCCGGCACAGCCAGCGATACATGGGGAGCGATGACGGGCAGCCAGCGCACCTCCTTGACGAGACTTCCGACCGCGCCGGGGGTCAACGGCATCCGGACCGCGAGGTCGTCGCCCAGGCGGAACACGGCGTTCTCCGTACCCCCCGACGCCACCCTGCGCAGCGACCACCCGGCGTACTCCGGCAGCTGCCCGGCGACCAGCGCACGCACCCGATCGGTGTCGATGTCGACTTCGTCGGCGTGCAGGCGGGGCGACATGC
>DASXJE010000280.1 GCA_036497565.1 Mycobacteriales bacterium | reverse complement strand
CTCGGAACACCGGCGCTGGTGTGCTCGACACCGACGTGCTCGCCTTCCTCGATGCAGACACACAAGTGGCGCCGGATTGGGCGGAATCCGTTCTGCAGTCGGTCGCCGACGGCGGCGCCGTCATTGCCGGTACGCCGTCGTCTCTCCGTGACCAACCGCCGAGTGCCCGCGTCGGAGATCTCGACGGCCGCAATGGTTACCTGCCATGGGCATCCGCCTGCAACCTCGCGGTGACCTGCCAGGCGTTCGCCCAGCTCGGGGGATTCGAGGCGACCCTGCCTGCCCTGGAAGATGCCGACCTCTGCTTCCGGGCACAACTGCGAGGCCTCGCGCTGCATCGCGCGCCGGTTGCGGCGACGACCTCTTCGCCTACGCGGGAACGCCCCTTCGACCGCATTCGCTCGGGTCGGGCGGAAGGGCTCCTGCAGTGGCGGTTTCGTGCGAATCCATACTTCGCCGTCATGCCGCGGGTGCCGGACGCGGCCGACCGGCTCCGGCAGTTCGGGCGCGGGCTCGGTCGGGCCGAGCTCTTTCTCGGCCAGCGACACGTTCCTGACCTCGTCCTGTCGTCCGACTCCGACCGCTACGCCGTCATGCCGATCACTCCGTCGCCCCGCGCCATCGTCATCGTCGGCCGGGACGGCGATCTGGCGGGTGTCGCTCGCCGGTTCCGCGAGACGGACGACCTGTCGTTCTGTGCACCCGGTCTCGAGGCCGATGCACTCGCTCACTGGGACGAACCGGCTCCATGGGCCTTGCAGTTGGCTCGATCCGCCCACAGGGCAGGCTGGAGGCTCAGAACTGCTCTCGCAGCGAAACGGTTGGAGCAGGAACACCCACGAACGTGGGGCGAGGCATTCCTCCTCATGGGTGCGGTCCTCGCCTGGTACGAGGGCCGCGCCGGCTACGCCCTCGCAGTCGGTCCGAACCTGGCTGCCGCGATGAAGGAACGGCTTCCCGGCACTCCGATCGTCGAGCTCGACTCTGCCGGCAGGGTCCCGGACGTGCGTCTTCCCGACCGGGAAGCTCGCCCGCTGTCGGTCCGCACCGGCCCTGCCACGCAAGGTCCGGCAGGTCGAACCTCAGTGGAGAGTCCGCCGCCGGCAGCCCGCCGTCAGGACCACACCGGACTGCACGCCCCGCCGGACCCGTTGATCTTCGTCAGTGGCTGTCCCCGCTCCGGGACCACGATGCTGCGCAACATGCTTGCCGCCCACCCGGCGCTCGCCATGCCAGCTGAAGAGGCCTACTTCGTCACCCGCGTCTATGGCCAGTTGAAGGCTCGTGGGCGTACCGCCGACGTCGAACTGGCCTGGGAACTCATCCGATCAGACCCCCACTTCCGCGCGTGGCGCCTCGACGTCGCCACCCTCGATGCTGAGATCGGCCGCTCGCAGCCGGCCAGCTACGCCGCCCTCATCCGGATGGTGTTCGCCGCCGCCGCCATGGCAGAGGGCAAGACTCTCAGCGGTGACAAGTGCACGAGTTATTCGATGCACTGGAAGTGGATGGCCGAGCAGTTCCCGACGAGTCGCTTCGTTCATCTCCTGAGGGATCCAAGAGACGTCTGCGCGAGCCTTCCCCTTCAGTTCTTTCATCATGGCGGGGTGGCCGGCGCCGCGTGGTGGTGGTTGCTTCATGTCCGCGAGGCTCCCGGAGCCGCCGCCGCACTTGGCTCCCGTTGGCTGGAGATCCGCTTCGAGGATCTGGTCAGCGACCCTGCCGGGCAACTGCGCACGATCTGTGACCACGTCGGCATTCCCTACGACCAATCGATGGTCTCGTACGCCGCCCAACGGGCGCTCCCGGCGGGAAGCCACCACCACACGGCCCGGCAGTCCCCGCAAGCCGGGCACCGTGGCTGGCGACGCTCGCTCGATCACGACGACGTGGTCACGGTCGAGCGGATCACCGGCCGGGTGATGCGGCGATGTGGTTACGAACCAGAGACCAGCGGTGTCACTCTTGGCGCTGCCGTGACGAGCGCGCAATGGATTCTCGAGGAGGCCAGGTATCAATGGCTCTTGTGCAACGCACCGCGGCCGGCGATGTTCTCTAACCTTCTTCGAGCGCGGTGGAGGGCCGAGGTGTGACCGACACGCCCCGGGGAGCAGACGACGGCGCCGCACCCACCATTCTCGTCACCGGCGGCGCCGGCTTCTTCGGGGATCTGTTCAAACGACACATGCTCGAGCTCGGCTACATCTGCGTCAGCATCGACATGAAGCCAGACCCCTATTCGCATCCTCGTCTCCGCAGCATCCAGGGAGACATCCGGGACGCCGATCTGTTGACCCAGCTTGGGCAACGGTACGACTTTCTCGTGATCTATCACTTTGCGGCGATGCTGGCGCACGCGATCAAGGACAAGAAGGTCCTCTGGGCCAGCAACGTCGACGGCACGAGAAACATCGCCCGGATGGCAGCCCGGTTTCGCATCCCGAAGGTGATCTTCACGTCGTCGAACTGTCTCTGGGCCGAGAACCATGACCGACCGGTGACCGAGATGGACGCCCCACGACCGGTGGAGATCTACGGTCGTTCGAAGCTGGCCGCCGAGCGCATTCTCTTATCACGCGACGACTTCGTCACGGTCGTCCTTCGCTGCCCGACCATCATCGACTCCGGGCGCCTCGGGCTCTTGGCGATCCTGTTCGAATTCATCGACGCGGGCAAGCGGGTCTGGATCGTCGGTGCCGGCGACAATCGCCTTCAGTTCATCTATGCGCAGGACCTCATCGATGCATGCGTTCGCGCCGCCGACCACGGCGAGAGTGCGGTCTTCAATGTCGGCTCGGACGACGTGAAGACCCTCCGAAGCGTCTACGCCCATGTGATCGAGCGAGCCCAGACCGGCGCTCGGCTGGCGAGCCTTCCCCGGCGTACGACGTTGCTGGCGCTGAAGCTGGCCTACTGGTTGAAACTGTCGCCACTCGGGCCCTACCAGTACCGAATGATCGCCGGGAACTTCATCTTCGACACCACCAAGATCAGGGACACGCTCGGCTGGAAGCCCACCCTGACCGACGACGAGATGTTGTATCGCGGCTACCGCTTCTTTCATGACCACCGAGGCGAGATCGTGGCCGACAGCAATGACCTGTCGCCGCACAAACAGAGCGCCAAGATGGGCGTCATACGTGTGCTGAAGTGGATTTCTTGAGGCTGCCGATCGGTTGTGGCGAGTATTGCCGGAGAGCAGGCACCACCTCGTCGGCCATGGCCAGTCGGCCGGCCTCGACGGCGCTCCGGGCAAGTACGCCGGCGACCAGGGCGGTCAAGATCGGGGTCGCACTCTCGGGCACGTGAAGCGCACCGAGCACCGCCGCTCCGACCACCGGGCTGACGCACGCGACGAGTAGCCAGGTCGCCGTCCTCCGCCGTTGCTCCACGCCGAACAGCGGGGCGATGGCGAAGCCCTCACTTCCCGCGTGCAGGACGAGCGCGGCGATGACCGGGATCGACGTCGTCACGGCGAGCGCCGAGCCCTCCAGGGCCCGGTGCACCCCGATTGCCAGCGCCGCCGCACCGCCGCCGGCGCGTGCTCCGCATGCGCACCCCCGACGTAGGACGACGCCCGCTGCCGCGAAACTGGCGCAGCCTGCCAGAGCGGCGGCGATCCACCACCCCGGACCAGAGCCGCGCAGGTCATCGGCGATGTCCGGGATCAGATCGCCGAAGACCACGACGAGCAGGAGCCCGGCGACCGCGGCGAGCGAGATGGCCGAATATCGCGCACTCCATCGCCCCATCAAGGCGCCGACAATGGTCGCTGCGGCTATCAGACCGGCGCCGATCCATTCCGTCCCGCTGAGGGCTGACAGCATCACGGCTACTCGGCGAAGTCGGGGCTTGCCGCGTGGGCCGTGGCGGCGCGGTCCTTGGGTTCTTCCCACTCCTCCTGGCGGCCGAGGGCGGTCATGTCCAGGACCGCGTAAGCGCCGCCCATCTGCTCGGTGCCCCTGCCGAACGTCGAGTAGGTGTGGAACAGCTCGTCGCCGTCGCGGAGGAAGCAGCTCATGCCCGGCTGCTCACCCGGCTCTTCGAGGACCCAGCCCAGCCCGGCCGTCCGCAGTTCGTCCTGATCGCGGTAGTTGTACATGACCGGCGCGACCGACTCGTCGAGCGTGACGTGGAAGTCGTAGTTGAAGTCGCTGCCGTGGGAGGAGTACCAGGCGATGTCCCAGCCCTTGAGCTCCCGGTACGCCGCGATCTTCGGATACGGCGCCCGAGAGACCGCCGCGAACGCTGTGTCGCGGGCGCGCAGGTGGTCAAGCAGCCCCGCGGACATCTCGTCCACACCCGCCGAGCAGCTCGAGCAGCCCTGCTCCCAGCTCGGGTCGAACATGAAATGTTGCAGCACGAGCTGGCGGGAGCCGGCGAAGAGGTCCAAGAGACCGACCTCGCCCTCGGGGCCCGCGAAGCGATAGTCCTTCTCGATGCGGACCATCGGCAGCCGCCGACGGTCGGCGTTGAGCTGATCCTGCATCCGGGTCAGGGACTTCTCCCGCGCAAGGAGGTCCTTGCGGGCGGCGAGCCACTGCTCGCTCGAGACGACGTCCGGAAGGGCCACGGGTGCCTCCTTGCGTTCCTGCCGGCGCGGTTCGCCGGTGCGGTTATGACTACGACGAACGGCGAGCCCTCAAATAGACAGCATCCGGATTCCACCACAGATCGGCTAGGCCTGCGGCGGGTCCACGACGCCGTATCCGTCGTGCCAGTTCCACCACGCGTACGGCGGGGT
>DASXJE010000279.1 GCA_036497565.1 Mycobacteriales bacterium | reverse complement strand
GCCGGCCTCCGCCACTGATCACCTGACCGAACCTGCACCGTCGGCGGGGCTATCGATTACGCTCGGTAGTCAGACGGTTGCAGCAGGTGTCAGTCCAGGGGTGGCTAGGTGGCGAAAACGGCGACGAGCGAACAGGCCGACGTGGGCTCGGTCGAGCTGGGCGGCTATCAGCAGGAGCTGAAACGGACACTCGGCTCCTTTCAGGTGTTCGCCATCTCGTTCGCCTTCATCTCGGTGGCAGTCGGCATCTTCGCGACGTACGACGACGTGCTGCAAACCGGGGGTCCGGTCGCGGTCTGGCTCTGGGTTGTCGTGGCCATCGGGCAGGTCCTGGTGGCGCTGGTCTACGCGCAGTTCGCGGCCCGCATCCCCCTCAGCGGGTCCGCCTACCAATGGGCCTCGCGGCTGGCCACCCCGAAGATCGGTTGGGGGTTCGGTTGGCTGACCGTGTGTTATCTGGCCGTGGGCGTGGTGGCAGTCGACAACGCGCTCGCGAGCCAGGCATTCATGCCGCTGTTCGGCATGGCGCCGAATGAAGGCACCGCCCGGCTGATCACGCTCGCGGTGATGCTCCTTCAGGCGCTGATCGTCCTCGCCTCGACGCGCCTCGTCGCCATGATCAACTCGAGCGCGGTTGTGTTGGAATTCCTGATCGTCGTGGTGTTGGCGATCGCACTGATCGTCGCTGTGCTCGTCACGAACACCGGTGCAGCCGGGAACCTCGCTTCGCGCGGCGTCACCGCGCACGCCCCAGACTATTTCTCCGTCGGCGGCGGGTTGATGGGTGCGATGATCATGGGCCTCGCGACGCTCGTCGGCTTCGACGCCGCGGCGAACCTGGCTGAGGAAGCCAAGAACCCCCATCGGAGCGTCCCGCGCGCCATCGTCGGGTCGGTTGTGGCGGCGGCGTTGCTGGGACTCGTCTTCCTGATCGCGCTCACCGTCGCGATCAAAAACGTCCCTCGCGTCACCGCCAGCGACTCGGCGGTTGCGCTGATCATCCGCGATCAGCTCGGTCCGGTGGCGGAGAGAATTCTGCTGGTCGGGATCACGGTCGCGTTCTTCGGTGCCGGGATGGTGGTGATGGCTGCCTGCTCGCGGATCGTTTTCGCGATGTCCCGCGACTCCCGCTTCCCTGCCCACCGGCTGATGCGGCGGGTCAGTCCGCGCACGCAGACGCCGGTCCCGGCGACGATCTTGATCCTCGTCGTGGGTGTCGTCCTGATGGTTGCGCTGCCGGGTGCGGCGCTGTTGAAGCTCATCATCGCGTCGACGATCCTCCCGGCGATCATCTACGGCTCGACGATCTGCCTCTACCTGGTGGTACGCAAACGACTCGATCGCAAGAAGGGCGCGTTCAGCCTCGGGCGCTTCGAGTTGCCGGTCGCGATCTGCGCGCTGGTGTGGGTGACGGTCGCGTTGTTCGTGCTGGTGGTGCCCGGCGAGTCGCTCGTCCCGGACCTGATCGTGGTCGGCCTGGTCGTCGCGGGCGGGTTGTTCTTCCTCGGTCTGCTGAAATTCAACGGCGCGGCGCTGGAGTCCGAGCCCGGAGCCCCTACGCCCCAAGACGTAGAGCTCAGCGGGCAGCGGTAGTCGCCTCGATCGCGTCGAGGTCGCGCAGCGCGTAGCGCTGGTGCTCCCACTCCTCGTAGAGGATCACGTGCAGGCAGGAGAGGACGCTCTCCTCGTAGTCGGGGGCGTGCGGATTCCTGCGGGTCGCGGCGAGCGTCTCTGGCGTGACGGTGGCAAGGAAGTCGCGCATCATCGCGACGCGACCGGCCCGGACCTCGAGCACCTCGGCGTACGACGGAGTGACCGTCGTGAAGACCGACACGTCGTGGCCGTCGGCCGCGAAACCGGCGTCCGTCTGACCGATGGGGTGATACGGCTGTTCGATCTGCAGGACCGCTCCGCGCAGCCACGCGTCCGTGGCGAGGACCAGGTGCCGCAGCGTCTGCGCGAACGACCACTCGCCGTGCACCGAAATGTCGACCGTGCCGGCCGGCATCGCCGCGACGCGCTCGAGCGTGGCCGCCCATGTGTGCTCGAGCGCGGCCCAGGCCGCGCGCAGGCCGTCCGGATCCGCGGCGCGCCGGTCGGTGCGGCCGGGAAAGCGGCGGTTGAGTTCTGCATCGACGAGCGGGACCACGTCGACGCCGTTGACGCGCAAGGAGTTCCCGTCTTCGAAGAGCCACGGTGCGTCGATGTCCGCCCCGGACACCTCGACGGCGCGCATCACGACGCCGGACAGGTCGGTTTGGACGAACCGGGCACCACGCAGGTCCGCCCCGACGAACTCCGCTGCCTGCAGTTCGTCGGACTTGGTGAAGGTTGCCATGACGTCTCCTCGTGGCCGCAACGGCGATCGAACGTGATGCACATCAATACCAACGACCGCCGACCAAGACAGGGCGATCACGCGGCGTGGCGGGTACTACCCGAGCTGGTCGCGGCGGCGGGTCAGGTAGGCGGTCTCGGCGGTGTTGCCTGCCAGCTCGATGGCTCGGTCGTACGCCGCCCGGGACTCCTGACTGCGGCCCAGCCGGCGCAGCAGGTCGGCGCGGGTTGCGTGGTAGGCGTGATAGCCGGCCAACTGGTCGTCAAGTCGGTCGACGGCCGCCAGTGCCACGTCGGGGCCGTCGAGCTCAGCGACCGCGACGGCCCGGTTGAGGGCGATGATCGGCGAGCGGTCGAGCCGGACGAGCTGGTCGTAGAGGGCGAGGATCTGCGACCAGTCGGTGTCGCGCATGTCGCGGGCGGAGGTGTGCACGGCGTTGACCGCCGCGAGGATCTGGTAGCGGCCCGGAGGCACCCCGGCGGCGGCAGCGGCGAGGCGTTCGCGCACCAGCCGGTGACCCTCGGCGATCAGCGTCGCGTCCCAGGCGCCGCGGTCCTGCTCGGCCAGGGGGACCAGGTCGCCGCCGGCCGAGACCCGGGCGCGGCGGCGGGCCTCCGTGAGGAGCATCAGCGCCAGCAGCCCGGCCACCTCCCCGTCATCCGGCAGGAGGGCGCGGAGCAGGCGAGTGAGCCGGATCGCCTCGGCGGTCAGGTCGTGGCGTAGGGGTTCGGAGTCGGCGCCGGTGGCCAGGTAGCCCTCGTTGAAGACGAGGAAGAGGACGGCGAGCACGCCGGAGACGCGGGCCGGGAGATCGGCCGCATCCGGGACCCGATAGGGGATTCGAGCCGCCGTGATCTTCGCCTTCGCGCGGGTGATCCGCCGGCCCATCGCGGTCTCCTGCACGAGGAAGGAGCGGGCGATCTCGGGCACGGTCAGCCCGCCGACCATGCGCAGCGTCAGCGCCACGCGGGTCTCCATCGCCAGGGCCGGGTGACAGCAGGTGAAGATCAGCCGGAGCCGGTCGTCGTCGATGACGCCGAGAGGCCCGGGCGGGTCGTCGTCGTACACCATCCGAGCCTCCCGCTGCTTGTCGTCGCGCTTGTTCTCCCGCCGAATCCGGTCGATGGCCTTGTTGTTGGCGGTGGTGGTCAGCCAGGCGCCGGGGTTCGGGGGTACGCCGTCGGCCGGCCACCGCTCGACGGCGGTCGCGAACGCCTCGGCCGCCGCCTCCTCCGCTATGTCGAGGTCACCGAAACGCCGGGCCAGTGCGGCGACCAGCCGGGCCCACTCCTCGTGGTGGGCCCGGGCGATCGCCTCCCGCACGTCGATCACGCTCACGCGATGCCCTGGAACGGGCGCACCTCGACCTTCCCGTCGCAGACCTTCGACCCCTCGGCCGCGAGCTTGAGCGCTACGTCGAGATCGGGGGCCTCGATGATCCAGAAGCCGACGATGTACTCCTTCGTCTCGAGGAAGGGGCCGTCGGTGAGCACCGCTTCGTCACCCCGGTTGTCGATGACGGTGGCCGCGCTGGGCGCCTCGAGGCCGCCGGCGAAGATCCAGTTGCCGGTGGCCCTGAGTCGGTCGTTGTACGCGCCGATGGCAGCCATGTCGGCCGGTCCGGGGGAGCCGATCTTGTCGTCGATCACGGAAACCAAGTAGTGCATTCGGATCATCTCCTGTGGTCTGGAGGCGCCCCTCTGGGCGGCCGCTCACCCCTTCTACGAATACCGCAGCCCCGATGCGACGCAGTCTCCCTGATTTCTTTCACGGACGGCGAGCTGCGCCGTGGGACGGCCGCAACCGAGTCTTGACGGAAACGAGACGGAGCCCTACCTTTCGCCGCAATGACAACGGTGTCGCATCCGAGTGTCATACGTGCCCTCCCGTTGCGGGGTCGTCGCCTGGGGCGACGACATCTGGACAGCACGTGTACCCGCGCCGGTTCGAAGGAGACACGTGTCCGCGTCAAGGATGTCCGCAAGGCGCCCTCTGCAGGCCATTCTGGTGGTTATCGTCGCTGCCACGACGGTTCTTGCGTCCGCAATCTCGGGAGCTGCGACGTCGTCGCCTGGCTCTTCCAACAGCGGTGCGACGAACCTGGCTAGGGCGCGGGTCGCTGCCGATGTGCTGATGCAGTCCTACGACCCGGCGAAGGCGTGGTGGCCATCAAGCTGGTGGAATTCCGCGGTCGCCATGCAGACCATCGGGGACTACATGCAACGCACCGGTGACCGGCGTTTCGTCCCCGAGATGGACAACACCTTCGAGAAGGACAAGGGCGTGTTCCCGCCGGGCGTGCTTTCCGGCGACCCGCTGCTCGGCAACTTCACCAGCCGCGCCATCGATGACACGGAGTGGTGGGGACTGACCTGGGTCGAGGCGTATGACCTCACCGGCAACCACAAGTACCTCGACATGGCGGTGAAGATCGCGACGTACGCCGACGGCTACTGGGACCCGTCCACCTGCGGTGGCGGTGTCTGGTGGAATGCCGAGAAGACCTACAAGAACGCTGTCACCAACGGCCTGTTCATCCGGCTCACGGCGGAGCTGCACAACCGGATCCCGGGCGACACGACGTGGCTTTCCCGAGCGAAGCAGGCATGGACCTGGTTCACCGCCAGCGGCATGATTAATTCCTCCGGGCTGGTGAACGACGGCCTCACCGACACCTGCCAGAGCAACGGCCAGACCGTGTGGAGCTACAACCAGGGACTCGCGATCGGCGCCGGTCTGGAACTGTGGCGCGCCACGCATGATCCGTCCGTTCTTCGCACGGCGCGTCGCCTCGCCGACGCGGCGATCACCGCCCCGGAACTGGTGTCCAACGGCATACTCACCGAGTCGTGCGACGCCCTCGACCAGACCTGCGACGACAACGGCAAGCAGTTCAAGGGCATATTCATGCGCTACATGATGGACGCGGCCGACACCACGAACGACCCACATTACGTGGCATTCGTACAGAAACAGGCGACGAGCATCTGGACCAACGACCGTGACGCGGCAGACAAGCTCGGCGAGCGCTGGTCCGGCCAGGATGGTGCAGAGCACCCGAACGTGCGTGATTGGCGGACCCAGGCAAGCGCACTCAGTTCGTTGATTGCGACCGTCCCGCGTCCCGCACCGCAGCAATCGCTGTCGGCGACGATGTCCCCGGCGCAGCCCGTCGTGATGCCGGCCACGAGCGGTACGACGCACCTGACCGTGGATCTGGGCGTCATGGCCACGGCGCCGACAGGCAGACCGCTGGGCGTTCACATCGCTACGTCGGCGCCAGCCGGTTGGTCCGTCGCGCCCACGCAACAGACGATCACACTGCATCCGCACGGCAACGCCGATCCGGTGCAAGGGACCGTGCCGCTGAGCGTGACGCTGCCTGCGACCGCCGCAGACGGGCACTATGCGGTCACGGCGACCGCCACCGCGGCACCGGGCCTGCGCTTCGATGCCACGGCCGACATCCTGATAGCACACACGATCGACTTCGACACCGGCACCGCGGCCGAGTCACCGTGGCTCTGGGACGCGGACAGTTCGCAGAGCAACGGTGTCCAGAACCGGTTCGCCGACGGCAACAGCTACTTCATCTACCGGTTCCCGTTCCCCTCGGATACCACGTCGGCGCAGGTGACCCTGACGATCGACAACGAGTTCCTGGTCCAGGCCAGCCCTGACGGAAAGAACTGGACCACTGTGCTCACCGAGACCCAGGAGATCCGCGACAGTTCGAACAAGGCCGACCGCACGGTCGACCTCACGCCGTTCCTCGGTCCGGATAAGGCCGCGTACGTGCGGGTGGCCGACAGCTTCCCGCAGGACGGCTGGGGCGGGCGCGTCTACCACGTCTCGGCGACGTACAACTAACCCTTCAGCTCCCAGTAGCCATATTCGACAGTGCCGATGTTCGGCGATGTGAAACCCGGTCCGACCTTGTGAGCCAGCACCTCGAGGCCTGCGGCGCCAATGGCTGCTTCGACTTCGGCGTCTTCCCGCAGCCGCATGGTGATCTCCACAAGGGGAACGGGGTGGAGGCTGATCTCCCGACGCGGCGCTGGGGACTCTGCCCGTGGCACCGTCAGCAGGAGCCGGCCTTCGGGCTTGGTCGCCGCGGCGAGGTTCCGGGCTACCTGGGTGAGGTCCGAGCAGAACTCCAGACACCCGAGCGCCACGGTCACGTCCGCAAGCGGCCATTCCGTCGGAAAAGGCTGGTGGTAATCGTGGATGACGAAGCTGCCGGCGGGGCGGGCGCGGGCGGCCAGGCGGACCATCTCCGGTGAGACGTCACAGCCGATGACATGCACCGGCGGCGGGAGGCCCGCGACGAGGTGACCGGGCCCGCAGCCGACGTCAAGGACGGTGAAGCCATCGCGGGTCACCTCCTTCAGCCAGTCTCGGGCGCGGCGCCAGTAGTGGGCCTGGTGAGCGCCGACCTGTTCATAGGTCTCAGCCACACGGTCGTACAGCAGTCGGATACGGTCCGACTCGACCTCATCCTCGGCCGGACTCTCTCTCAGGGCGACCAGCCCGATCTTCCCGCCGCTCTCCTGGTTGATCGAGACGACCCCGCACAGGACCCGGGCACCCTGCTGCAACTCCAAGCGAAGCACGGAGTCCTCGCGCTGGTTCACAGCGCCGGTGAGTTCCCGAACCGTCGTTCCGAACGCGAGCAGGCCCGAAGCGAGGTCCGGGGTCAGCCCGCCTCTTCGGCTGAGATCGACGTGGATGTCGGCAGCTGCGGTGGGTTCGAGATGGTCCTGGATCTCCTCGGCGGACGGCTTGGCTCGCAGGTCCATCAGCCACCGGAGCTGTCGTCCTGCCGCTGTGCGCGGGATAAGGGCAGGATCCATGGGGCAAGCTAGCAGGGCGGGATGACGTCGGTGGTCATACCTTGAGGCGCATCACGACGAAGTGTCCCGGGTAGCGCGCGTCCTCGGAGGACCTGAGTTCGTCGATGCCGGTCACCTCGAAGCCGACCTTCTCGAACATCGACATCGTCCCCATGTGTCCGACCGTCCGGCTCGTGGTGAGGCAGCCGTCGACCCGGCCGATCCCGGGGATCTCCTTGGTCGGCCAGTTGTCCCGGATGTAGTTGATCACCTCCGGCGAGCGCCAGCCGTACGTCCTACGCAGCTTCCGCACCATTGGGTCGTCGTGCGGGAAGGCCATCGGCGTCGCCTCGATCCACCCGCCGCCGCGTTTCTTGATCGCCGCGACCGCGGCGGCCAATGCCGTGCCGGCCACGCCCCGTCGGCGGTAGTCCATCCGGGTGGTGAAACACGTGATGCGCCACTGCGCGGACGGATCGCGGGCGGACAACTTCGCCGGGGTTGTGTCGTCGCGGTTCACCGGCACCTCATCCGCCCGGCCGAAGTGACACCAGCCGACCGGGTCGGCGTCGTCGTAGACGAGGATCCCGTGCGCTTTCCGTTGCCCAACGAGTTCCCGCACCGCATCGAGCTCGCGCTCGCGCATCAGGGCCTGATGGGGGAAGTGCTTCTGAGACCGGTCGGGAGCACCGAGCAGCCGTGCCCGCTCTTTTGCGGTTTGGGCGACGGGCGTCAGGTGCCGACCGAAGAAGTAGAGCGTGCAGGCACAGCCATGGACCTGGGAGAAGAACTGTTCGAAGTCAGAAAACGTACGCAGCGACAGTTCGCGCGTCGAGAACCTGACCGCCTTCGACGCCACCACATCACCTCCGTGGGCACCATATTGCCGAAGCATGGCACGTGGAATGAACAGCCGCGATCCAGCTCCGAGCTAGACCGAATCCAGTCCGTAGCGATCGAGTGCGGCTCGAAGCTGGTTGAGTGCCTCGATTCTCCAGTAGTCCCGGTTCGGGTACTGGTCGTCTCGGTACCAGCGCATCGTCGTGACGCCCGCCCACATGAGGATGCGGAACAGGTGAACGATTTCTTGGTCGGCCCCCGGATAGTGGTCTGCGACTTCTTCGGGGACATAGGCGAGGTCGTACTCGATGGGACCACGTTGGCATGTCCCGAGGTCGATGAAGAGTGGCCCTCTCTTGGTGTTCAGGACGTTGCCTGGATGCGGCTCACCGTGCAACAGCTGCTCGCCGGAGCCCAAACCATTGATCGCCGCGCGCACACGCCGGAATGTGTCGCTGAGTAGTTCGCGGTCACGATCACGAAGTTCTGGAGTCCGGTCTCGGTCGCCGGCCCCCTCTGCCCAACCAGCGACCCGAGCGGTGATGTGTGGTGCCGGCACCTCGATTTGACGCAGGCCCTCATGGAGCCGGAGGAGTGCGTGCGCATAGTCCGCCGGTGCGAGGTCTGAGGACATGCCGAGCTGCTCGTGTGCCACGCCGCCGCGCTGTTTTACGACGACCGGCTCGTAGTAGGTCCACAGCGTGATGGCGAAGGTCTCACGCACATGGACGCCGGGGTCCACACGAGGATCGAGCTCACCCACCGGGCTATCGGTTTCGCCGAGTCGGCGCGCAACCTCTGCTTCGAACTCCATGCCCGCTTCCCACGATGACAGTGCTACCCGAGCAAGCACGTCGCAGGGAATCAGGCGTACGGCGATGCGGTCCGAGTTATGAACGACGACGGCATCGGCGACGTGAAGGCCGAGTTCCGAGGCCGTTGCCGCAGCGGCATCGACCGCGCGCCGGACTTCGGATGGCTCCATGGCCTTCCTCGTCCTCCCAATCGTCTCGGCTTAATGCCGTCGTGCAGGTGTCAGAGCTCGCGCGTGCACCAGACGGTGTCGCCGAAGTCGTCCGTGGTGGTGCGGTCGGTGCGCTCGAAGCCCACCTTTTCCAGGACGTGGAACGAGGCGTCGTTCCACGATCGGACGGTCGCCCAGAGTCGACGGCGTCCAGTACCTGCTGCCGCGTGAACAATGGCGCGGGCGGCTTCGGTGGCGTACCCGTTGCCCTGGTTCATGTGCAGCAGTTCGTATGCCAGCTCAGGCTCGGCCAGGCTCGCGCGCCCGGCTGTTAGTCCGCAGTATCCGGCGAAGCGGTCGGCGATCCGGACGACGAGTAGCCCGATCCCGGTGTCGGTGTGTGAAGCTTGCAGACGCAGGATCGTTTCGCGCAGGTCGTCGCGAGTTGGTCGCCCACCGCGTGGCGCCGCTGCGGTCCGGGGATCGCGTTCATGCACGAGCGTTTGGTAGTCGTCGATGTCGTCATCTCGCCACGCGTCCAGGTGCAGGCGAGGTGTCGTTAGCTCTGTCGGCATTGGGCACCAAGCGCTCATTACCGGGACACTAATACCCACGGCCCGGTTGCCGACATCGCGATCAGGTCCAGTCGGCCCGGGTAAGCCCGTCGGGGTGTCCGGGCGGCCACTGCACCAACTCGATCCGGTAGCCGTCGGGATCGGTCACGAACGCGGTGCGCGGGCCGTCGGCGCCGCCCGGCTCTTCGATCGGGCCGGGCCGCAGACCCGCTCGCGAGAGCAACTCGACCGTCCCGACGAGGTCGTCCACCTGTACGGGGAGATGGCTGAATCCGGTGCCGAGATCGACCGGCTTGTCGGTCGGCCGGTGCACCAACTCCAACGACACGAACTCCTCGGTCGGGAACATGAGCATCGTGAGACTCGCGCCGCCGTCGAGGTCGACCCGGCCGACCACTTCGTACCCGAGCGTCTCGTAGAATCCGAGCGAGGCGGCCAGGTCGGTGACACGGTAGGCCGCGTGCAGCGTCTTCATGCGCCGGACCGTACCCGGTAGCGCAGGTGCATCACCCGCTGCGCGAGCGGCAGGTCCGGGGTGTTCAGGCAGCGGACGAGCTCAAGCTCGACGCGGTCGGGCGGCAGGTTGTCGAAGAGCCGCCGACCCTGACCGAGCAGCACGGGTACGACATGCAGTTCCAGTTCGTCGACCTGCCCGGCCTGCAGCAGCGCCTGTCCCGCGCCGGCGCCGTGCACCATCGCGGCACCGTCGCCGGCCGCTTCCCGGGCCCGCGAAGCGCAGGCGAGCACGTCGGTGACGTAGTGGACGCTGCCCGGCGGCGGATCGTCCGGCACGTTGTGGGTGAGTACGAAGATCGGCACGCCGTCGTGGTGATCGCCGTTCCACCGTCCGGCGTGCTCGTAGGTCCGGCGCCCCGAGATCACCGCCCGGGTCGCGTTCCCCTCGGCGGTCACTTCGCCGCTCGGCCCGGGGTCGTTGCGCCGGTCGAGCCAGTTGAACAGCCGGAACCCGTCGACACCCATCGGGGTGTCGACGCTGTCCCGCGGACCGGTGACGTAGCCGTCGAGCGAGATCGTCATGTCCAGCCTGATCGTGCTCATCGCGGGCCCGGTCCGCTGACGAGCTCGATGTCGATGGCGATCTCTGCAGCCAGGGTGGAGGTCTCGATGGTGGCGGTCATCGTATGGATTCCTTTCGTACCGGCTTGTTGTCCTTACGATGCAAGATCATCGCCCGCCGGTCCATCCCAACTCTCTGGGGTGGAGCCCGCCGCGTCCCATCTGACAGACGGGGCAAGTCAGCCGGTCTGCGTAAGGCGATCCGCTTCGGCAAGAAGGAGGTTGCCGAAGGGCTGGAAGCCGATTCTCACGCTGTTCAGTCCGCCGATCACGCGATGGACGGTTCCCCACTCCCATATTGCGGTGGCGTCGACGCCAGTTCGAGCGGCCAGACGTTCCGTTCTCACCCATAAGTCGTCGCCGTTGTCGGGGGTGCAACGCACGATAGTCCCGAGGTCACATGCGGGTTCCGCCCTTAGGCCGTCGGGATCTATCAGCTTGAAGGTGCCATCTTCTGTCTGGAGTGCGTTCGCTTCATGAACGTCGCCATGCACGAGCACCGACGTTCGACGGTGGTAAGCGCGCTCGCGGCGACCGGCACATTCGACGGCGTCGTCGATCGTCGCTGCCGAACATGGTCGTTCCAGCTCCTCCCAGCGCTGCGGTATGAGGTGCTGCATCCGATGTGCTAGGTCGGCGCCGGTCGGCAAGTCGATGTCGTCGTCGAGCGGGCGCCAGAGTTGCGCGACGATGTCGCACAGCATGTCGTGTTGCGAGCGATGGTCCAAGATCACGTCGTACATCGCCGGCCCGAGCCTCTCAAGCAGAAGTGCGTCTCGGGTGAGGTCGCGGCGGATCAGGCGTGCGCAGCTCTTCCCCGCAGCGAGATCGAGCACGGTCGCTTCGAAGCCGAGCTGGCGTCGATATCCGGGAACCCCGACCTTGAGAACGGACGGGGCCCCGTCGGCAAGCGTGGCTTCGACGACCAACGCAGCGTGTCCCCCGCGCATCGTTGCGCCGATCGTCAGCGACCAGTCCTGGGCCAAGGAGTCTAGGACCGACGGCAGACCGTCGAGCCACGCCGCGTGCCCGTCGGCAAGCGCCCTGCTTCGGACTTCATCGGGAACGTCGAGTGTCATCCGATTCCTCGTACCTAAGACTCGGACGCGCGATGCGATTTGCTCTATCAGCACGCGGAGCATATCGGGCCACGCGAAGCCCGACGCTGCAAGAGGGGTCGCGAATCTCGTTCCTCGAGCGCTAAGCGATTCGTGTTTCTGCAGAAGACGTCGTGGCTGCGCTACAACGAGCTGTCGACCGGTGAACAGCGGCTGGGTCCGCCCAAGTCGCTGACTACCAGGACCCCGTCAGGCGGGCAAATCCTCTCCGGCAGCGCCAGCCGGCCAAGAACGCGGCCGCAGCCAGCATCGCCGTCACCCCGCCCCACGGCCACGGGCTGCGCGGCCGCGTGGCCACCTGGCGCCGGGCTCCGGACTCATACACGGGCAAGACTGCCATGTGCGAGTCACCTCCTTCAGACCGCGGCGAGGCGGGAAGTCCTCGACCGCCGTCATCAAAGGTGGCGATGAAGAAGTTCTCAGCGACGTCGATCCGACACTATCCCCGTGGGCTGGTTGATGTGCGGTCTTCCGCTGATCGTTACGGCACTCTGACGAGGCTGGGCTCTTATGGGTGGAGCGGGTGACGGGAATCGAACCCGCACTATCAGCTTGGGAATCCGGCACGAGCCACCGGCCTCCGCCTGGCGCGGGCAGTCGCCGGTGGTTATGAGTGACCTCATATGACCCCCGTGAGTTGCACGCGGACTGCACGATCGGTTCCGGTCACCCTGACAACGCCACTGTCAGGGTGGCACGACGCGTCTGGTCGCTGCCTTCAACTGCCGACGATGAACGACGGTTTAGGAATCGGGGCCGGCGCTTTTCGGACCCGCAAGGATCGAGCCGAGATAGCGCTTGACCTGCGGTTATTACGCTGGGTAGATGTCACTAGTGAGGGTTGTTTCTTGTTCTCGTGTGCCCCCAGTGTGCCCCGAGCGGGCTACGAGCCGCCGTGATGGCGTCGCCGGTTACGAGACCCAATCGGCGTCCGAGGCACCCGTTGCAGGTGCAACACGGCGGGACCGGACATGATCAGCTCGTCCCAGCCTGAAATGATCCCGGTATGGCCAACCACCACTTCGGGAAGTTCGCCGACGTCTGGAAACATCTCGCCCTGGTCGAGGTTCTGGCGCTAGAACGTCCTTCGCGCTACGCCGAAACACACTCTGGATCGGGAGCGAACGCCATGCTCGACGATCCAGAGCGCCGCTTCGGCGTGCTCCGATTCCTCGATGTCGCGGACGCTACAGCGAGCCTCGGGCAATCCCGCTACCGCGCGCTGTTGAACCAGTTCGAGGATGCCCACAGCTTCTATCCGGGCTCGGCCCTGCTGGCAATGGCGCAGCTCGGCTGCAGCGCCAGCTACCTTCTCTGCGACCTTGACCCCGTTAGCGCCGGGGACCTTCGCGCATGGTCCGCGCGGTTGGGCATTACGACGTGCGAGGTGGCACAAGCAGACGGCATGATGACAGTTCTGGGCTGGCTGGATGACAGCACTGGCGCAGCGACAGACAGTCATGTCATCGTCCATGTCGACCCGTTCGATCCGCATTCCCGTCTGGCCGATGGCCTGTCCGCTCTCGACTTTGCCGCCCGGCTGGCCGACCAGGGCTACGGCCTTGTGTACTGGTACGGCTACAGCTCGCCGGACGAGGCATCCTGGGCGTACTACACCCTCAGCGAGACGACTCAAGGTTCCTTGTGGTGTGGGGACATGATGCTCGTTGACGAGACCGGCGCGGGCAGGCCCGGCGACCTCGGACGAGCTACCACGCCCGGCACTGGTTGTGGGATCGTCCTGGCCAATGTCTCTGAGGACACCCGGGCAACCTGCCTAGCAGTGGGCGAGGCTCTCG
>DASXJE010000278.1 GCA_036497565.1 Mycobacteriales bacterium | reverse complement strand
GCGGCGGTCTTGAAAACCGCTAGGGGCGCAAGCTCCTCGTGGGTTCGAATCCCACGCCCTCCGCCCCCGACCTGCACTTATGCACCCCAGAGCTCGTCCGCTGGTGATCCTGCGCAAGTTTGAAAGAAACTCGGGAGGCGTGTCCGATCGGGGCGGCGATGTTCGTAGTAGGGGTGAGGCCGCCACAAGGCGCGGCGCGACCAACTTTCCGCGAGGAGACACCGTGACTGCCACGTACACCTTCGACATCTTCTCCACGCTCGATGGCTTCGCCAACCACAAGGGCGACTGGGGCGGCTACTTCGGCAAGCAAGGCCCCGAATTCCTTGCGCACCGTGCCACTGCCTACCGCGACCCGCTGCGCATGGTGCTCGGGGCCAACACCTACTCGTCCAACGCGCCGTTCCTTACCGCAGGCTTCGACCGCAGCCTGTTCGACGGCTGGATCACGCGCATGTTCGACTCCCCGGTCACGGTGCTCTCCAGCCGGCTGACCGAGCCGCTCGACTGGCCAGGCACGACCATCGAGTCGGGCGATCCTGTCGAGGTGGTCACGCGCCTCAAGGCCGAATCCGACGTGCCGCTGCGCTCCCACGGAAGCCTGATGCTCAACCGCGCGCTGCTCAACGCCGGTCTGATCGACGCCATCGAGGTGACGGTCTTCCCAGTGATCGCGGGGACGACCGGCGTGGACCGGATCTTCGACAATGTGGACGACTTCGACCTCGAGCTGCTCGAAGCCCGGACCTTCGACCGCGACACGCAGGTGCTGAGCTATCGGCCGACCCGGCACGGTTGATGGTGGCTCAGAGGTGGGTGCTGCGGCGGCGCGTCGTCCTCCGGTCGTCGACGAGGCTCCATTGGTCGCCGTACGTGCCGTTGGTGACGTTTTCGCGTTGCAGCAGGTCGTGCGGGAAGCCCAGTGCGGGTGCGCTGGCTTTGTCGAGTACGCGGAGTTGGTCGTCGTCGAGGCGCATGCCGGCGGCTGCGAGGTTTTCGTCCAGCTGAGTAGGGCTCGTCGCGCCAAGCAGCGGGATGATGTTGCCGCGACGGGCAGCCAGCCACGCGATCGCGACCTGCGCCGGAGTGCACCCGATGTCGGCCGCGATCCTGACGACGAGATCTACCGTCTCGTCCGGACCGGACCAGCTGTGCTGGAAAATCCCCTCTGCGGCGTCGTCACGCAGCCGACCTTGGCCCCCTTCGCGGTACTTGCCGGTCAACCTTCCTTCTGCAAGCGGACCCCACGCGACAACGGCAAGGTCGAAGGCCTCGGCCATGGGGAGCAGATCGCCTTCCGGTGTCCGCTCCAGCATGTTGTACCGCGACTGAAGGGCGACGAACCGCGACCAGCCGCGTAGTTCCGCGGCCGTGTTGGCTTCCGCGACCTCCCAGGCGGGCCAGTCGGAGACACCGACGTACAACACCTTTCCGGAACGGACCAGGTCATCGAGTGCACGCATCACCTCGACCACCGGCGTCCATGCCTCGCGGGTGTGCACCCACAGCAGGTCGACGTATTCGGTGTTCATGCTGCGCAGGCTGGCCTCGACCGACCGCACCAGGTTCTTTCGATGGTTACCGGCCGAGTTGAGGTCACCGGGCCGCGTCTGCAGCGTGTACTTGGTGCCGACCACGAACCGATCGCGGTCCGACCGAAGGAAGTCACCGAGGATTCTCTCGGCGTTGCCGTCGGCGTAGATGTTCGCTGTATCGACGAACGTGCCGCCGGCTTCGGCGAACTTGTCCAGGATGAGTCTGGCGGTGCGTTCGTCGATACCCCACGACCTGGGTTCGCCAAAGGTCATCGTGCCCAAGGCAAATTCCGAGACCCGCAAGCCGGATGATCCAAGCAACCTGTATCGCACATCTGCCTCCATTCGTTTGTGACTCAATGGAAGCGCGTTCGAGGGCATTCGGGTAGCGAGTGTTTGGCATGTAGCTCATGCCGTTTTAGCATGGACAGCATGCGCATGCTTTGGTTCGAGGTCTTCCGGGAGGCCGTGCGCTGCGGTTCCCTCGGAGAGGCGTCACGGACGCTTGGGTATACGCAGTCAGCTGTCTCCCGTCACATCGCCGCTTTGGAAGCTGAGTACGGAATACCGCTGCTCGAGCGTGGGCCGGCCGGTGTGTGGCCGACGCCGTACGGGGAGCGTCTGCTGCGGCACGTAGACGCGATCCTGGCGCATGATGATCAACTGCGCCGTGAGTTCGACGGAGTCCGGAAGGGTGCCCTCGGCCACATCACCGTCGGTGCCTTTCCGACCGCTGTCGCCGGGATCATCCCCGCGGCTCTCAACGCCCTCCAGCAGGACCGGCCCGACACGACACTGTCGTTGATCGAGGCGACGACTCCCGTACTGATCGAGCACGTTCACGGGCGCGACATGGACGTCGCGGTGGTGACCGATGGCCCCGGCGGGCACGGGGTGCCAGCCAGTCTGGACTGCACGCACCTGCTCGACGAGCACCTCCTGGTCGCCGTCGGACGCGCCCACCGGTTCGCCCGCAGGCGAGCCGTCTTTCTGCGCGAGGTCATCGGCGACACGTTCATCACCGGCTCGGACACCGACGAGAACGCATTGCTGCGCGCGCACCGCCTTGATGACTTCCGCCCACAGTCCCAGATCGTGGTCGCCGACTGGATCGGGAAGTTCGCCTGCGTCGCGGCGGGCATAGGCATCGCGCTGGTCCCCCAGTTGGTCAGCCGGGCACTGCCCGAGGGCGTGGCGGTGCTCAAGCTGCGCGATGAGCAGGCTCCGTTCCGTCGCGTTGTCGCCATTACTGACGCCAGGCGACAGCCGAGCGAGCTCACGAAAGTGTTCGTCCGTCTCGCAAAGCAAGCCGCACGTCCCTGACCTCCGCCCAGAGTTTGCCGGTCTTGCGGTTCGGGGGAGGCTGGTGACCACCGGCGTCGGAAGGAGCAGCTGGCATGGGTACGACGTACGTGCATGCAGTGGCCTCAGCGGACGGGTTCATCGCCGATGAGCACGACGACGTGGGGCCGCTGCACGATTGGTACTTCGCAGGGGACCATCCCCTCGTCGAGGACGACCACGCCGATGTGCACGGTGGCGCGCCTTTCCGGGTCTCTGCGGCGTCGGCTGACTACGTGCGTGGCCTGTGGTCGCGTCAGAAGGTGCTGGTCATCGGGCGGCACCAATTCGACCTGACCAACGGCTGGGAGGGTCACCCGCCCGCGAGCGACCACGTCGTGGTCGTGTCGCACCGACCGAGGCCGCCTGGCTGGCATCCGGAGGCGCCGTACTACTTCGCCACCTCGGTGGAGCAGGGAATCGCGCGGGCACAGGAGTTGGCCGGCGATGGGGAGATCGGTGTGGGCGCGGGTGAGATCGGCGGGCAGGCCCTGTCGCTGGGGCTCGTCGACCACGTGGCGATCGACATCGTGCCGGTCGTATTCGGCCGCGGGAAGCCATACTTCGGGACGTTCGATGGCCGGCTGATGCTCGAGGATCCCGACTTGATCATCCAAGGCGACGGGGTGCTCCATATGCGTTATCCGGTACGTCGGTGATCCGAGGCCCCGTCGTAAGCTCTGCAGCCGTGACGGAGCAACCGGCGATCATGCTGGGACGACGGGCGGCCCGAGCCATCTTGATCGACGAGCACGATCGACTGGTGTTGATCAAGCGGACGAAGCCGGGGCAGGCCCCCTACTGGACCGCGCCGGGTGGCGGCGTGGAGGACACCGACGCTTCGGTTGAGGCTGCGCTACATCGCGAACTGGCCGAGGAACTGGGTGCCGGGGCATCCGGCGCTACTCGCGTATTCCTGTTCAGCGCACCGTCCGATGCGGGCGTGGCCGTGCAGCACTTCTTCGTGGCCCGGCTCACAAAGTTGGATGTGACAGCCCGCAATGGGCCGGAGTTCGAGGACTCGTCACGGGGTGGCTACGACCCAGATCGGATAGACCTTCGTGGGGAGGATCTCGCGTCGATCGACTTGAAGCCGACGGCGTTGAAGGAGTTCATTCTTGCCAATCGTGAAGCGTTGCTGGCCGAGGCCGCCTCAGCAGGCTGAGGGTCGCACGTCGGCGAGCACCGGCACACCGGAGGAACGTGATCACAACTCCGCAGCGGCTGCGGGCGAAGGCATTCACCGTGAGCCACGGCCGTGACTGGCTGGCCGATCTGCCCGAGGTATGCCGCCGGCTCAGTGATGAGTGGTCGGTCGACCTCGGCGCACCGTTCGCCGACTCGCACGTGTCCTTTGTCGAGTTCCGCAAGGGCGACCTTGCACATCCGGTGACCGAATGGGTCGGCGTGATCGCCGAGTTCTGTGCGCGTCTCGCCGTCGACATTGAACGGGTCAAGGCGTGGATGTTCGCTAGGCTCGTGTCGGATGCGCTCGCTGCGTACGCCGAGGGTAGGGCGCTGGCAGAGCTCGACGCCTCTCAGGGTGACCTCTGGAGTGCGCGTCTCGTTCATCGCCTCCGCGAATGATCCCAAAGGGGAGAGGTTCATGATCTTCATCACCGCCAAGTTCCGCATTCGGCCCGAGGACGCAGACGCGTGGCCCACCATTTCGCACGAGTTCACCCAGGCCACCCGAAACGAACCCGGCTGCCTGTGGTTCGACTGGTCGCGCAGCCTGGACGACCCTTCGGAGTACTTCCTGGTCGAGGCTTTCCGCGACGATGACGCCGGCGCCGCCCACGTGCAGTCCGCGCACTTCGCCAACGCCCGCAAGACGCTCCCTCCGCACCTCGCCGAGACGCCTCGAATCCTCAACATGACGATTCCGCAGGACGACTGGTCGCGGCTCGGCGAGATGGCCGTGGAGGGCGACGGCTGACGTCCGTTCCTCGCGCTGCCACGGGCTGTCGGTCCGTCCCACGGTGTCCGGTCCAGGCCGACCGACGGGAGCAGATGGTTCGCTGGCGACACAGATTGCCGGTTCGGTGGCCACCATTCCGGGGTAAACCCGCCTTGAGGGTTGGACTAGCCAACCCGGTGGAGGAGACCCTGGATGGCTGGCACGCACGGACCGACGTCATCGGTGCTGCGTCTTCGCGCGGAGCCGTCCGCAGTACGTCGCGCCCGCGACTTCGTCCAGGACAAGTGCGCAGCCATCACCGAGTCGGCGCGGGACGCGGTGGTATTGATGGTCTCCGAACTGGTCACGAACGCGGTGCGGCACGGTAGCCCGCCCATTGCCGTCATGGTCCACGGCGCCCGATGGGGTGTGCAGGTCTCCGTCGTCGATGATCACCCCGACCGGCCCGTGATCCGACCCCACTCACTCGACGTGACCGGCGGCCGGGGAATGCAGGTCATTGACGCCTTGGCCACCGCCTGGGGTGTGCGGCTTCGCCCGATCGGCAAGGCCGTCTGGTTCATCCTCCTCGACGACCAGCGAGCCCCGGCCGTGATCTGAGCGCAGCTGTGCGGCTCTGAACACTCAGTTCGTGCAGCGCCGACCGGCCAGCCGGTGCCACCACCTCGGCGGCGTGGATGCGACGACCTCCGTGACCTTCGGCTCGACCGGTGCGGCCGCGGCCCTCCGCCGGATGGCATCGCGCCAGTCGGCGACGACCCGCTCGACATCGAAGGGCATCAGATTCAGCGGCGGTCCCGAGGTCGGCTTCCGGGTCGCCTCGCGGATCTTCTCGTTGATGTCGGCCATGATCTGGCGTACCTGGGTCTCCGACTTCGCCGCGACGACCGAGGCCGCCGCGTCCTCGGCCTCCTTACGCAGGGCCAGCGTCGGCGGCAGGAACGACAATTTCTCGCGCCGCAGTTTCTGCTTGATCCACCACAGTTCGTCGTACGGCCTGTCGAGATCGGGGATGGGCTTGCCCGCGCCGGGCAGGTTGTCGAACTCTCCGCGGTCCATCGCTTCCCGGATCTGCACGTCGATCCACGTCTCGAAGCTCATCCCGGCCGGCTTCCGCTCAGTCATGACTTGATCGTCCCTGAGCTCATTGCCGCAGTGCCCGCACCGCGTCGGCGACCGGCGTATCGCCACCGACCAGTTCGAGCACGAGTCCGGCGGTGCGCGGCTCATCCAACAGCGCGACCAATACGGCGGCGACGTCATCACGGGGAATCTCGCCACGGTGACCGGCCGGCGGTGCGAGCAGTACGCGACCGGTAGCGGCCGCGTCGGTGAGACTGCCCGGACGCAGCACGGTCAGATCCAGGTCGCGGGCGAGCAGATCGACCTCGGCGGCCTTCTTCGCCCGCAGATAGGCGGCGAACACCTCGTCGGTCCCGGCCTGCGGAGGCGTGTCCACGCCCACCGACGACACCAGCAGATAACGTCGGACACCGGCCTGCATCGCGGCGTCGGCGAACAGTACGGCGGCGCCGTGGTCGACGGTTTCCTTACGTGCGGCACCACTACCGGGGCCTGCACCGGCCGCGAAGACCACGGCATCGGCGCCGGCGAGGTGTCGGGCGACCTCGTCCACGCCGGCGGCCTCGAGATCGCACAGCACCGGCTCCGCCCCGGCTGCACGGAGGTCGTCGCGGTGGTCGGGGCTGCGGATCAGGCCGACGGCGTCATCCGAGCGGGCGGCGAGTAGACGCTCCAGCCGCATGGCGATCTTCCCGTGTCCACCCGCGATGACCACCCGCATACGGTGACGGTACAACCTGGCATGTGATGTCGTCACCGCGACGGATATCGGAGAGGATCGTGCTCCTAGGAGATCTGGTCGGCAGCAGCGCCGCGGCGCGGAGGGAATTCTCGTGATCGAGGTCAGAGCACTGCAGGGCGGGCAGACGGGCGCCGCCGTGGCGCTGCTGGCGCGCGCGATGCGCGACAACCCGGTCCACCTCGCGGCCTTCGGCGCCGACCCCGACCGACGCCGGCGTTCGCTGGAGCAGATGTTCGGCACGTTCTTCCGGGTCTTCAGCAGGCAGGAACCGCTCTGCGCTGTCGACGGGACGTCGCTCGTCGCCGTATCCGGTGTCGCCCCGGCGGGTACGTGCCAGCCCTCGCCGGGCCAGCGCCTCCGGTTTCTTCCAGGCCTGCTGCTGATGGGCGCCGGAACGAGCCGGCGGGTCAACACCTGGCTCGGGATCTGGGCCGAGCACGACCCCGATGAGCCGCATTCGCACCTCGGTCCGCTTGCCGTGGATGCGACGTTGCAGGGTCGAGGGATCGGGTCCCAGGTGATGACTGAATACTGCGCCCGGCTCGATGCCGCCGGTCAGGTTGGATATCTGGAGACCGACAAGCCCGAGAACGTGCGGTTCTACGAGCGGCACGGCTACACCGTCAGCGGCGAGGCCGCTGTGCTCGGCGTACCCAACTGGTTCATGCTCCGTCGGCCCGGGCAATGAGATCGGCGCAATATCGTCGCGCCGGAAACGGCCGATGACTATCCTTGCCGGTATGCCGCTCGCACCGCGTACCTGGTGGTCGCCGTCTCTTCGGCGGCCCTGACCCGACCTTGTCCCGAGCCGCCTCCGGGTGGCTCGAGAGCGGCTGGTTTCGGCTGACGGACACCGGAGGTAGCTCCCCGATCCGGGAGCCTTCCATGACTATCACCGCAAGCGATTCCTTCACTGCGTCGGCGAAACGCAGCGCCCACCTCGAGAACGAGATCTCCGACCACCCGGACCGCTTCCGGGTGCTCACCGGCGATCGGCCCACCGGTGCCCTCCATCTCGGTCACTATTTCGGGACGCTGGTGAACCGGGTCCGCCTGCAACGGGCCGGCGTCGACACGATCGTCGTCATCGCCGACTACCAGGTGATCACCGATCGGGATGGTGTCGGCGCGCTCTCCACGAACGTCCGCGAACTGCTCCTGGACTATCTCGCCGCCGGCATCGACCCCGACACCGCCACGGTCTTCGTCCACAGCGCCGTTCCCGCTCTGAACCAGCTGATGCTGCCATTCCTCAGCCTCGTCACCGCCGCTGAGCTGTCCCGCAACCCGACCGTCAAGGCGGAGGCAGCGGCGACGGGCTCACGGGCGCTCAGCGGACTGCTGCTGACCTATCCGGTCCACCAGGCTGCCGACATCCTCTTCTGCCACGCCAACCTGGTCCCGGTGGGAAAGGACCAGCTTCCGCACGTCGAAACCACCCGGCTGATCGCCAGGCGTTTCAACGAGCGGTACGGCGACGGCACCGTCTTCGCCGAGCCCCACGCGCTGCTCACCAGCGCCCCCGTGCTCCTGGGCGTAGACGGCACCAAGATGAGCAAGAGCCGCGGCAACGCCGTCGAATTGCGGGCGACCGAGGATCAGACGGCGGCGCTGATCCGTCGTGCCCGGACCGACGCCCGGCGGACCATCACCTACGACCCTGAGCAGCGTCCCGAGGTTGCGAGCCTGCTGCTCATCGCGGCCCTGTGCACCGACGCGGATCCGACGGACCTCGCCGATTCCCTCGGGGACCGCGGCTCCGCGGCGCTGAAAGCTCTCGTCACCGAAGCGGTCAACGAACATCTCCGCCCGCTTCGGCAGCGGCGGGCCGCCCTCTCGGCCGACTCTGCCTACCTGCACGGGATTCTCGAGCTGGGGAATGCGCGCGCGAACGACCTCGCCGACCGCACGCTCGACGAGGTGCGGGACGCTATGGGCATGACCTATGCCGGGCCAGGAGAGCTGTGACCGAGCCGCCGGCCGACCGCGTCGCCCTCGTGACCGGCGCCGGACGCGGACTGGGCGCGGATATCGCCCGGGCACTGGGTGCCGAAGGATATGCAGTAGCGGTCAACGACCTCGCCGGATCATCGACAGCGCCCGAGGTCGCGGCCGGGATCGAGAAGTCGGGCGGACGCGCCGACGTCTTCGCCGCCGACGTCACCGACGAGCAGGGAGTGCGCGGCCTGGTCTCCGACATCGAGAGTCGGTACGGCGCCGTCGACGTGCTGGTCGTCAACGCCACCGGCCCGCAGCCGGCCATCGCTGTCGAGGACCTCACCTGGCGGGACCTTCTCGACCAGCTGGAGTTCTTCGTGAAGAGCCCGACCCTGCTGGTGCAGGCGGTTCTC
>DASXJE010000277.1 GCA_036497565.1 Mycobacteriales bacterium | reverse complement strand
GCCGCCGCTGGGTTGTTCGTTCCACCCCCGCTGCCCGGTCGCCTTCGACCGGTGCGGCTGGGAGACCCGCGACCTGCGGACCATGCTGGAGAACCGCTGGACCGAGCTCGGCGAGAAGGCCTACGACGACGAGCGACCGGTGATCGGCGATCTCGACGTCCTCGACGTACCCGGTCACACCGCGCGCCTGGCCGCAGGCTCCGGCCGGAGCGGGGCCGACGTCGCCGAGCTGCTGGACCGGATCCGTTCGGAGTCCCCGGACGACCCGTTCTGGAAGGGCATTCTCGATCGCTCGGTCGACGACGCCGGCGTGACCATCACGTTCCACGACGGCGTCGACCCGATCCTCACCCCGGCCGACCGCGCCGAGGTGGCCTGCCTGCTCTACCCCGGCTCCGACGCCCCCACGGCCCCCGCCGTCCGGTGATCAAGAGGGGATTCCGGCACGAAACGCCGTACGAATCCCCTCTTGATCATGGGATTCGGGCGGAGGTGTCACATGCCGGGGAAGGGCTGGCTGGCCGGCGACGTGCCGGCCCGCACCCGCCAGCGGGTGGCCTGCACGGCGGCCGCCGACAGCGCGCCGGCGGCGGTACGCCGCAGCGCCCGATCCGCGGTCGTGCCGAGCAGGAAGCGCCACGCGGCCGCCGCGCCGTCCTCCAGGTGCGCGGCGAGGCGGAGGGCGGACGGCTCGCCGGTGACCGGGAACGGCAGCTGGTACGCCGGCTGCGGCGCGACCGGATCGGCGTGCCGGGCGCGGATCGCCGCCGCCGCCACCGACTGGAGGTCGACGTGCGGGGCCTGCGCGGTCCGCACAGCCGGTTGCAGCGCGGTGGGCACCTTGCCGCCGACGAGGTCGTAGCCCCAGTCGACGGCGTACTCGGCTGCCAGCGCGCCCTGCAGTGCCTCGACCTCGCGGCGCGTCACGAGGTCGTGCCGTCGGAGGACCCGAGGACGACGCCGTGGCTGGCCTCGCTCGCGGCGATGCTGCCGAGCAGCGCGGCACGGTCGGTGGCGGCCGCCAGGCAGGAGCGGGTCCGGGCCGCGTACGCCGACTGCTCGGCGGTCCGCAGCGCGGCCAGGGCCGCGGCGGGGTCGGTCGGGACCGGCGACGCGGTCGGCGCCGGCGGGGTCGGTGACGCACTCGTACGGCGATGACCGCCGGCCGGGGTGAGCAGCCGGCGGAGGGCGGTGACGTGGGCCGCGTGGTCGGCGCGAACCGGCCGGAGCCGGTCGGCGAGCGTCGGATGCGCCCGCAGCGTCGCGTCGTAGGCCGCGAGCAGGACCTGCTCGTTCGTCAGGTCGGCCAGCTGGGGATCGGGCCCCGTCGGTGTCGGAGTGGGTCGTGGACGGGCGGCCGGCGTGCTCGTGCACCCGGCGACCAACGCCAGTCCGACCGTGCCGAGCGCGGCGCCCAGCAACTCGCGGCGCCGTACGGCGGGCCGCGCCACCGGTGCGTGCGGGGTCCCGGGGAACCGGCTGATGGTCGGCATCGTCGGCCAGTGTTCCAGACGCCTACTGCACGCTGACCTGGATCGTGTGCCAACCGGTCGCCCCGTTGGGCACCGGATCGGCCACGGCGGAGGTCTGCGTGACGCCCTCGTCGTCGGTGGCCCGGACCGCGAGGGTGTGCTGGCCGGCGGTGGCGTCCCACCGCCACACCCATTGCCGCCAGGTGTCGGCCGACGGTTCCAGCGCGAGCGTCGCCTCGTGCCAGGGACCGTCGTCGACCCGCACCTCGACCTTGCGGATTCCCCGGTGCTGGGCCCACGCGATCCCGGCGATCGGGATCCGGCCCCGGGTGAGATCGGCGCCCGACTGCGGCGTGTCGATCCGCGATTCGGTCTTGATCGGCGCCTGCTGCGACCACCCGCGCTGCACCCAGTAGGAGTCGAAGGCCCCGAAGGTGGTCAGCTCCAGGTCGACGAGCCACTTGGTCGCCGACACGTAGCCGTAGAGCCCCGGGACGACCATCCGCACCGGAAACCCGTGCTCGACGGGGAGCGGGACGCCGTTCATCCCGATCGCGAGCATCGCGTCCCGGCCGTCCATCACGACGCTGGTCGGGGTACCGCTCGTCCATCCGTCGACCGACCGGCTGGCGATCTGCTGCGCCCCCGGGCGCACCTTCGCCTCGCGCAACAGGTCGGCCAGCGGAGCGCCGAGGAAGGTCGCCGTACTCACATAGGGTCCGCCGACCTCGTTGGAGACGCAGGTGAGGGTGATGTCGCGCTCGATCAGCTTGCGCGCCGTGAGGTCACGGAACGACAGGGTCATCGGGTTGTCGACCATCCCGTGGATCCGCAGCCGCCAGGTGTCGGCGACGACCTGGGGTACGACGAGCGCCGTGTCCACCCGGTAGAACGCCGAGTTGGTCGTGAGGAACGGCGACAGGCCGGGCACGTCGAGCGAGGCACCGGCGGGGAGCGGCCGGACCGGGCTGGCCGGCTTGGGCAGCCGGATCTTGCTCCGGGAGGCCAACGCCTGGAAGTGGGTCCGCTCCAGGAATCGGCCGCCGACGCCGGCGATCACGGCTGCCGCCGCGGTGAGTCCGCCGGCGACCAGGACCCGACGGCGGTCGAGGTTGCCGCGGTCGATCGCGCCGGTCACCGGGTCCGCGGGTGCCGGGATCTGATCGAGCCGGTTGAGCAGCATCATCAGGACCGCGGTCGCGCCGATCCCGGCGAGGAGCGACGGGGCGGCGTCGAGGGGATGAACCGACGACCCGGTGAGTGCCGCGACGGCCCCGACCACCCCCAGCGCCAGGGCGGCCAATGCGGCGGCGGTGCGGTGCGTGAGCCCGATCACTCCGACGATCATGGCGGCGATCGCCAGGACGACGACGATGCCGGCGACGAGGACCGGCTTGTCGCCGGTGCCGAAGTTGCGGATCGCGAAGTCCTTGACGCTCTGCGGAGACGCCGCGATGGCGGCGTTCCCCACCGCGATCACCGGCGAGGCCTCCGGGCGGATCAGCGCGGCCGCGAGTTCGGCGATCCCGAGGCCGAATGCCGCGGAGACCAGACCGCAGAGCGCCGCCCCCAGGGCCCTCGACCGCGTCCGCCTCGTCGTCGACGGTGACCTGGCCGTCTCGTCCACCTCCGCGCTCGCTCGGCCGGTCGCGGCCGACGCGTGTCGGCCGGTCACGAAGACGTCGCTCCACCGGCTACCCTCAGTATCACGGACGGCTGCGCCGAGCGGTTCGGTCCGAATTGCGCCCGCTCGTCCGGCGCCCGCCGTCCACCGCGGCCCAGCCGCACCGCTGTCACGCCGTCACGTCAGGGAGGCACAGATGAGTCCCGGGTCACCGCGGCGGGAGCATCTGGCCACCCTGATCGAGCCGGTGGTCAAAGAGTCGGGCTACGAGCTCGAAGAGGTCAAGGTGAGCCCCGCCGGCCGGCGCAGCCTCGTCCGCGTCGTCGTCGACGGCGACGAAGGCGTCGGCCTCGACGACGTCGCCGACGTCAGCCGCGCGATCTCCTCGGTGCTCGACGACAACGACGGCGTCATGGGCCAGGCGCCCTACGTCCTCGAGGTCACCTCGCCCGGGGTCGACCGGCCACTGACCACGCCCCGGCACTGGCGACGCGCGGTCGGCCGGCTCGTGCAGATCCCGCTTGACGGGGCTGACACGGTGGGTCGGGTCGTGTCGGCGGACGACGCGGGCGTGACCCTCGAGCAGGACGGTGATCGGCGTACCTACGGCTACGACCAGGTGCGCGACGCCCGGGTGCAGGTCGAATTCAACCGTCCGGAAGGGGGTGGGTCGTGAACATCGACATCACCGCACTGCGGGCCATCGAGCGCGAGAAGGAGATCTCCTTCGACACGGTCATCGAGGCGATCGAGACCGCGCTGTTGACCGCATACCGTCACACCCAGCATGAGCAGGCCCAGGCGCACGCCCGGGTGGAGGTCGACCGCACCACCGGCGCGGTGACGGTCTGGGCGCAGGAGATGGCCGAGGACGGCAGCGTGGCCCGCGAGTTCGACGACACGCCGTCGGACTTCGGCCGGATCGCGGCCATGACCGCCAAGCAGGTCATCCTGCAGCGACTGCGCGACGCCGAGAACGAGATGACCTTCGGTGAGTACGCCGGCCGCGAGGGCGACGTGGTCTCCGGGGTCGTGCAGCAGCACGGCGGCCGTGGGGAACGCGCCATGGTACTGGTCAGCCTCGGCAAGATCGAGGCCACGATGCCGCCGGCCGAACAGGTGCCCGGCGAGAACTACGAGCACGGCCTGCGGTTGAAGGCCTACGTGCTGTCGGTGGCCAAGGGGTTCCGGGGCCCGCAGATCGCCGTGAGCCGGACCCACCCCAACCTCGTGCGGGGATTGTTCGCCCTGGAGGTGCCCGAGATCGCCGACGGGTCCGTCGAGATCGTCGCCGTGGCCCGCGAGGCCGGGCACCGGTCGAAGATCGCCGTCCGGGCGACCGTGTCGGGCGTCAACCCGAAGGGTGCCTGCATCGGCCCGATGGGCGCACGGGTCCGCAACGTGATGTCGGAACTGCACGGCGAGAAGATCGACATCGTGGATTACTCCGACGACCCCGCGCGTTTCGTCGCCAGCGCACTCTCGCCGGCCAACGTGCTGGCCGTCGAGGTGGTGGATCCCGAAGCACGTGCCGCCCGGGTGACGGTGCCCGACTTCCAGCTCTCCCTGGCGATCGGCAAAGAGGGACAAAATGCCCGACTTGCCGCTCGGCTCACGGGCTGGCGGATCGACATTCATGGCGACGCGCCGGACCCGACACCGGATGCGGCACCGGACCCCACGGCCTCGGTCGAGCACGATCCGGCGGCACCGCGCTAGACTGTGGAACGGTCCGTCGGGCGTCAACGGGATTCGGCGCGGGTGAAGACCGGTCCGGTCCGCACCTGTGTCGGTTGCAGGACGCGCGCGACGGTGTCCGAACTGCTTCGTGTCGTGGCGGTGGGGGGTGTTCTCATCCCCGACCCGCGTCGACGGATGTCCGGGCGGGGTGCCTCCGTGCACCCCGACCTGACGTGCTTCGACCTCGCCGTGCGGCGGCGGGCGTTCACCCGCGCGATGCGTGTCGCGGGCGAACTCGACCCGGCCGCAGCTCGCGACTACGTCGAGCGGATGGCGGGTACGGCGAGCGGTAGGGCAGGACAGCAGTAAGGAAAGACAGCAGTACAGCACCAGTGGTCACCGACCGGGTGACTATTCCCGACGAGAGTAGGTCGTTCCGGATGAACCGGCCATGAAACGTCAGCGATGAGTGCTTTTCCCCGGTAGCGAACGAGGTCGTGCGGCGCCCCGCCGGCCTCGAGACGAGGAGTCCAGTGGCAGGCAAGGCCCGCGTACATGAGCTCGCCAAAGAGCTCGGCGTAGAGAGCAAAGTGGTGCTCGCCAGGCTGAAGGAGCTTGGTGAGTTCGTGAAGAGCGCGTCATCGACGGTGGAGCCGCCCGTCGCGCGCCGGTTGCGGGAGACCTTCCCGCACCCTGAGACACCCCCGGCGGCCAAGGCGAAGGCGAGCGCACCCGCTCCGAAGCCGGCGGCGACGCCGGCGCCCCCGCGCAAGCCCACCGTGTCGCCGACCGTGCCCAGCCCGGCACAGGCGGCGGACACGGTCACTCCGCCGGCAGCGGCCGATCCGGCGCCGGCACCGAGCGCCGGTCCGGCGCCGACCGAGGCGCCCCGCCCGCAGCAGCCCTCGCCCGGGATGACCCCGCGGCCCGGGCCGCGGCCCGGCAACAACCCCTTCGGCGTGGGCGGCACCCCGAACCTTCCCCCGCGTCCGGCACCCAGGCCGGGCGGTAGCGCACCCCGTCCGAACGCCCCGCGGGCCGGCGGCCCGCGTCCGGCGCCGGGCGGATCGCGCCCGCATCCGGGGATGATGCCGCAGCGTCCCGCGCCGGCACCTCGACCCGGTGGTGGTCGCGGCGGTCCCGGCGGCGGTTTCCGCGGTGGCCCCGGCGGCCCAGGTGGGTCCGGCGGCGGTGGTCGCGGCGGTGGCGGTGGCGGCGGCGGCGGCGGTGGCGGTGGCTACCGCGGCGGCCCGAGCAGCCCGGGCGGACCCGGCGGCCCGGGTGGACCCGGCGGTGGCGGTCGCGGTGGCGGCCCGCCGCTGCGTGGCCGGCCCGGTGGTGCCCGCGGTCGCGGTGGCACGGCCGGCGCCTTCGGTCGTCCCGGCGGACGTGGTCCGGTCCGGGGCCGCAAGAGCAAGAAGCAGCGGCGCCAGGAGTTCGACAACATGCAGGCGCCGTCGATCGGCGGCGTGCAGGTGCCACGCGGTGACGGCGGTGTCGTCCGGCTGCCTCGGGGAGCGTCGCTCACCGACTTCGCCGAACGCATCGACGCCAACCCGGCGGCCCTGGTCACGGTGATGTTCCATCTCGGCGAGATGGTCACCGCCACCCAGTCGGTCAACGACGAGACCCTGCAGCTGCTCGGTGCCGAGCTGAACTACACCATCCAGGTGGTCAGCCCGGAGGACGAGGACCGCGAGCTGCTGGAGGACTTCGACCTCACCTACGGCGAGGACGAGGGCGACGACGGAGCGATGCAGGCTCGACCGCCGGTCGTCACCGTCATGGGTCACGTCGACCACGGAAAGACCAAGCTGCTGGACGCGATCCGGCAGACCCACGTGGCCGACCGCGAGGCCGGCGGCATCACCCAGCACATCGGTGCCTACCAGGTGGCGACGGCGCTGGAGGGTAAGGAACGCCTGATCACCTTCATCGACACCCCCGGTCACGAGGCGTTCACCGCGATGCGTGCCCGTGGCGCACAGTCCACGGACATCGTCGTGCTCGTCGTCGCGGCCGACGACGGCGTCATGCCGCAGACGATCGAGGCGCTCAACCACGCCCAGGCGGCCGAGGTGCCGATCGTGGTCGCGGTGAACAAGGTCGACAAGGAGGGCGCCAACCCGGCGAAGATCCGCCAGCAGCTCACCGAGTACGACCTGGTCGCCGAGGAGTACGGCGGCGAGACGATGTTCGTCGACGTGTCGGCCAAGCAGGAGCTCGGCATCGACTCGCTGCTCGAGGCGATCCTGCTGACCGCGGACGCGTCGCTGGACCTGCGGGCCAACCCGGACCAGGACGCTCAGGGTGTGGCGATCGAAGCCCATCTCGACCGTGGTCGCGGTGCGGTGGCGACGCTGCTGGTGCAGCGCGGCACCTTGCACGTCGGTGACTCGGTGGTTGCCGGCGACGCCTTCGGGCGGGTCCGGGCGATGCTCGACGACAAGGGCGACCCGGTCCAGGAGGCACTGCCCTCGCGGCCCGTGCAGGTGCTCGGGTTCACCTCGGTGCCCGGTGCCGGCGACTCGTTCCTGGTCGTCGAAGAAGACCGCATCGCTCGTCAGATCGCTGACCGGCGCGCGGCTCGTGAGCGCAACGCGCAACTGGCCGCCAGCCGCAAGCGCATCTCGCTCGATGATCTCGACAAGGCCCTGGCCGCCGGTGAGGTTCAGCAACTCAACCTCATCATCAAGGGCGATGTCTCCGGTTCGGTCGAGGCGCTCGAAGATGCCTTGGTCAACATCGATCTCGGCACTGACATCGAGGAGGTGGCCCTGCGGGTCATCGGCCGCGGCGTGGGTGCGATCAACGAGAACGACATCAACCTGGCCATCGCCTCCAACGCGGTCGTCATCGGCTTCAACGTCCGCCCAGCGGGCAAGGCCGGCGAGATCGCGGCGCGCGAGGGCGTGGATGTGCGGTACTACA
>DASXJE010000276.1 GCA_036497565.1 Mycobacteriales bacterium | reverse complement strand
GCGACGATGTGGTTGTCCTTGATCAGGGCCTGATCGGAGAGGCCCATCCGGTGGTTGCTGCCGCCGCCGCAGCGCACGGCGTACTTCTCCAGGGTGCGCAGTCCGGGCATCGTCTTGCGGGTGTCCCGGATCACGGCTCCGGTCCCGGCGACCGCGTCGACCCAGCGGCGGGTGAGGGTCGCGACGCCGGAGAGGTGGCAGAGCAGGTTGAGTGCGCTGCGTTCGGCGGTGAGGATCTGCGCGGTCGGGCCCGCCACGGAGAGTACGACGTCGCTCGCGCCGACCCGCGTGCCATCGACCGAGGTGGGTGTGACAGTGCCGGTTCCGCCGAAGCAGAGGTCGAAAACCGCCATCGCCACGGGGATCCCGGCGACGACGCCGGGCATGCGGGCGGTCAGGTCGCCGACACTGCGATGACCTTCGGGCACCGTCGCGGTCGTCGTGACGTCGACGCCGCCGGCGAGGTCCTCGTCGAGTGCGAGTCGGGCGACGCGGACCACGTCGTCGACATCGAGGTCGGCGGCCACGACCACCTTCGCCACCTCTGCGGACAGCATTACGCTCCGATCTCCTGTCGTAGCTCGCCATCGCTGGCCATTGTGGACACGATGTGCCGACGCCACTCGTCGCGCGCGACCGGGACGTCCTCGCGACTGTGGCACCCCCGACTCTCGGTACGTATCGAGGCCGCCGCGACCACGGCTGCCGCGACCGTATGCAGGCTGGTCGCCTCCCAGGAGGCGCGGTCGGGCGCGGCGTCGGTCGGAACCTTCTCGAGCAGCCGCGCCGCCTCGGCCATCCCGTCGGGAGTGCGGCGTACGCCGAGGTCCCGCGACATCGCGACAGAGAGGTCGAGTCGCCAGGCGGGATCGACCGCGCCGGCCCGGGCCACAGACGGCTCTGCCGCGCCGGGTGCGCGCACCTGGTCGGCCAATTCCGCCGCGAGCCGGGTCGCGCCGACCAGACCCTCGACCAGGCTGTTGGAGGCCAGCCGATTAGCCCCGTGTACGCCGGTGCAGGCCACCTCGCCGACGGCGTACAGCCCGGGCACCGAGGTGCGGCCGCTCATGTCGGCGCGCACGCCGCCGCAGGCGAAATGTGCGGCCGGCGCCACCGGGATCAGGTCGTGCACCGGATCGATGCCCGCCGCGCGGCAGCCGGCGATCACGGTCGGGAAGCGGCGGAGCAGGTCGTCGGCGCCGATGCCGCGGGCGTCGAGGAAGAGGTGATCGCCGACCCCGCCCGGTGCCTCGGCCATCCGGCGCGCCATCGCAAGGGCGACGACGTCGCGGGGGGCGAGGTCGCGCAGCGGATGTACGCCGTCCATCACCGACGCTCCGGTGGCGTCGACCAGCGTCGCCCCCTCGCCGCGCACCGCCTCGGTGACGAGCAGCTGCCGGCCGCGGGCACCCGGCCCGAGCCACAGCACGGTGGGATGGAACTGCACGAACTCGAGGTCGGTGACGCACGCACCGGCCCGCAGCGCCAGCCCTACGCCGTCCCCGGTGCTGACGTCCGGGTTGGTCGTACTGGCATAGACCTGGCCCGATCCGCCGGTCGCCAGGACGACGGCGCCGGTGCGCAAGGCCCCGACCGATGTGCAGCGCCCGGCCTGATCGACGAGCCCGATCGTCAGCCCGGCCACTGCGCCGCTCGCGTCGTGCTGAATGTCGAGAGCGAACGCGTGCTCGATCACCTCGACGCGGTCCGCGTGCCGCACGGTCTCCTCGAGCGTGCGCTGAATCTCCCGGCCGGTGGCGTCGCCGCCGGCGTGCACGATGCGGGCCCGCGAATGCCCTCCCTCGCGGCCGAACTCCAGTTGCCCGTCGGCACCGCGATCGAACTGCGCGCCGTCGGCGAGCAGCGCACTCACCGCCGCGGGGCCTTCCTCGACGAGCACCCGGACCGCGTCCTCGTCGCACAGCCCCGCTCCGGCCACGAGGGTGTCGCGCAGATGCTGGTCGGGCGAGTCACCGATGCCGACGGCGGTCGCGACGCCGCCCTGCGCCCAGGTCGTGCTCCCCGCCGTCAACACCGACTTGCTGACCACGACGACCCGACGTCCGGCGCGGGCGAGCAGCCGCGCGGCGCCGAGACCGGCCACGCCCGAGCCGACCACGACGACGTCCGCGGTGCGGCTCCAGGAGGGCTCGGGCGCGGCCAGCCGCGCCACGAGCGGTGTGGTCACTCCCCACCCGCCGACGGCGAGCCGATCGTGATCATCGCCTCGACGGCACCGCGGGCGCGCACGGCGACGTCGTCCGGGATCGTCACCTCGTACTTACCGGTACGCAGGCTGTGCAGGAGCTTCTCGGCGGTGATCATCTTCATGAACCGGCAGACCGCGCGGTCGTTGACCGCGGCGAAATCGGCGCCCGGGTTGACCTGCCGCAGCTGGTGCAACATGCCGGTCTCGGTCGCGACCAGCACCCGGTTCGCCTTGGTACGCCGGGCCTCCTCGAGCATCCCGCCGGTCGATAGCACCTTCACCCGGTCGGCCGGAACGGCGCCGGCACCGACCAGGTACAGCGCCGACGTCGCACACCCGCACTCCGGGTGCACGAGCAGCTCGGCGTCCGGCTCGGCCTCGACCCGCTCGCGCAGATCGGCGCCGTTGATGCCGGCGTGGACGTGGCACTCCCCCGCCCAGACGTGGATGTTGGCGCGTCCGGTCACCCGCTGCACGTGTGCGCCGAGGAACTGGTCGGGCAGGAAGAGGATCTCCCGGTCTTCGGGGATCGACCGTACGACGTCCGCGGCGTTGGACGAGGTGCAGCACACGTCGCTCTCGGCCTTCACCGCGGCCGAGGTGTTGACGTAGGCGACGACGACGGCGCCCGGGTGCTCGGCCTTCCAGGCGCGCAGTTGGTCGGCGTCGATGGTGTCGGCGAGCGAGCAGCCGGCGGCCGGATCCGGGATGAGCACGGTCTTGTCCGGGGAGAGCAGCTTGGCGGTCTCGGCCATGAAGTGCACGCCGCAGAAGACGATGGTGCTCTCGGTCGCCTCCGCGGCGATCCGGGAGAGGGCCAGCGAGTCGCCGACGTGGTCGGCGACGTCCTGGATCTCCGGACGCTGATAGTTGTGGGCCAGGATCACGGCGTCGCGCTCGCGGGCAAGGCGGCGTATCTCGGCGGACCAGCTGGCGGGCCGAGCTCCGCGCTCGACCTCGACGGTGATGGCTGACATCACGTTCCTCGCGGTCTGGTTTTCGTCTAGTGAGCGAAAACTTCAATTCGAGGATACCATCACCTCGATGTCTGCCGTCAGCCGTGAGACCCCCGGGGGCCATGAGGTACTCGCCGTCGTGTTCCAGATCCGCTCCGATGAGTTGTCCGTCCTGCTATGGCGGCGGGCACGCGAGCCGCACGCGGGCCGCTGGTCGCTGCCCGGCGGAGCGCTCGCCCCGGACGAAGGCCTCGACGACTCGATCCGGCGGCAGTTGGCGAGCAAGGTCGATGTGCGCGAGCTCACACACCTCGAGCAGCTCGACACCCGCGGCGCACCGGACCGGTTCCCCGGCCGCCGGGTGGTGGCGACCGGCTATGTCGGCCTGATCCCCGCCGACGCCGACCCGGAGATCCCGGACGACACCCGGTGGCACCGCGTGTCGCACCTGCCCCGGATGGCGTTCGACCACGCGACGATCGTGGCGTCGGGACTGCGCCGTCTGCGATCGAAGATGTCCTACACCAACCTCGGCTTCGCCCTTGCTCCTCCAACCTTCACCATGTCCGAGTTGGCCGGCTATTACCGGGCGGCGATGGGATACGAGGTCGCGCCCACCAACCTGCAGCGGATCCTGCTGCGCCGTAAGCAGATCGAGCCCACCGGTCGGTCCACGACACCGGGCCGCAGCGGTGGTAGACCGGCCGCCCTCTTCCGGTTCCGGTCCCGCACGCTGGAGATCACCGACGCGTTCGCCGTCCTCCACCCGCCGAACCCGCAGGAGCCGGCGCCGCTCTAGCCGTCAGCCGACGCGGGGCGAAGGTGGGGTGTCCGGCCGAAACTGGTGGCGCGCAGACCGGACGCGTCGCGTTCGAAGACCGACACTGCCGTGTTGGGCAGCATCGTCGACGCCGCCAAATCGACCAGTTGCGACTCGGACAGGTCCTCGACGATGTAGCGGATGATCAGCACGACCGCCTCGTGGGTGAAGACCATCAGCCGCCGTCCCGGGTAGCGGCGGTCGATGTCGGCGAGCACGCTACGCAGCCGTAGCGCCACGTCGGACCACGACTCGCCCCCGGCCGGGCGGTGGTAGAGCCGCCCGAGTCGCCGCTTGCGGGCCGCCTCGTCCGGATGGAGCTCGGCGACGCCGAGCGAGGTGAGCAGATCCAGCACTCCGAGCTCGCGGTCGCGCAGCCGCTCGTCGGTCAAGATCCTGCCCGCCTCGATCCCGGCCGCTGCGATCTCCGCCGTCTCGACCGCCCGCCGGTACGGCGAGGACAACACGGCGTCCGGCCGGCGGTCCGCGGGCACCTGGTCGAGCCACCGGCGCAGGTCCGCCGCCTGGCGGCGGCCGGTCTCCGACAGCGGTACGTCGGCGTCGCGGACGTCGATGTCGATCGTCGTCGCGCCGGATCGCTCGGCGCGATCGCGCGCGACGTTGCCGGTGCTCTCGCCGTGGCGGACCACCCACAGCGCCGCGACGCCGGAGTTCGTCATAGCTGCTCCGTACCCGTTGACCCGGTTGCCGGCAGAGCGTAGCTTGCCACGCCAATACGAACGTTTCGTTAGTGGACCGGGTGTAGATCTATTGACTGTCAGCAGCGGGCTACCGGCCGGTGCGCAGCGGGTGCTGCGCCGGCTCAACGAGCGCTCGCTGTTCGCTGTCCTGCTCGCGGAAGGACGACTCACCCGCGTCGCCCTGCAACACCGCACCGGTCTGTCACTGCCGACCATCACCCGGGCGCTGGCGAATCTGCAGGACGCGGGCCTGGTCGCCGAGGCCGGGACCGTGTCGACGGGGCGCGGCCCCGCGGCCGCGGTCTACGAGGTGCGGCCGCGCGACGGCGGGGTGGCCGCGGCCATCGCGTTGACCGGGGACATGATCTCGGTGTCTCTGATGAGCACGGCGGGCGAATCCCTCGCCTGCGAGCAGGAGAGGCCGCGCCGTTCGGCGTCCGGCCCGGCTCTGGTGCAGACCGTCCGGCGCCTCCTGCGCACTGCGCTCAGGTCGGCCCGGATCGACCGGATCCACGTCTCCCACACCGTCGTCGCGGTGCCTGCGGTGGTGGACACTGACGGGCAGCTCACGACCGCGATCCCGTCCGGACTTCCGTCCCTGGAGCAGCACCATATCGACGCGATCCGCGGCCTGGTCGGCCGATCGAGCGCCGTCGACAACGACGTCAACCTCGCGGCGATCGGTGAGCACCATGCCGGTGCGGCGCGAGGAATCGACGACATCGTCTATCTCTCGCTCGGCAGTGGCATCGGCACCGGGGTGATCCTGGGCGGTCAGCTGTACCGCGGCAGCCACGGTGCCGCCGGTGAGGTCGGCCACATGCCGGTCGGGCCGATCGACCCGCACAGCAGGCCGGCCCGCCGGCACGGAGCCGCGCAGCTCGCCGCGAGCGAGGACGCCGTACGACGCCTCGCCCGTGCGGCCGGTATGACCCGGCGCAACTCCCTGGCCGCCGTGCTCGCGAGCGCCGACCGCGGTGAGTCGGCCGGATGCGACGTGTTCGCAACGCTGGCGAAACAGGTCGCCCTTATGGTCGCCAGCGTGGTGAGCGTGCTCGACCCCGAACTGGTCGTCGTCGGCGGCAGTGTCGGCGCGGCGGGCGAGACGCTCCTCACGCCGCTGCGCCGGGAACTCGACCAGATCTTTCCGACCCCACCGCCCGTCGTCGCGTCCGAGCTCGGCACCGACGCGGTACGCCGCGGCGCGGAGATCGCCGCGGTGGCGGGCGTGCAGGAGCAGCTGTTCACCGTCATCACACCGCCACCCGCGCCGTCGCCGGTGGTCGTCGGGACGAGACACCACCGGGAGGCCACGATTGTCCGCTAGATTCCGGCACCGACGCCGTGTCGCGGTGGGCGTCATCGGCCTCGCCATCCTCGTCGTCACCGGCTGCACCGCGCAGATCGGCGACAGTCGGCCGATCAGTCCGCTGGGCTCGCTCGCGCACCACAAGCCGGTGACCCTGACACTGTGGGGATTCTTCACCGGGCGCGAAGCGGCCGTCGTCGACGGCGAACTGGCGCAACTGCACAAGCGCTATCCCTGGCTCACCGTCAAACAGGTTCAGGGAAAGATCGACGATGACGTACTGCGCGGTATCAACTCGGGTCATCCGCCCGACCTAGCGCTCCTCGGCGGCCCGCAGAACCTGGCGAAGTTCTGTGACTCGGGTGCGCTCCGCGACATCGGGCCGGTCGCCCGCAAGGACCATCTCGACCTGTCCGCGACCTTCCCGAAGCAGGTGCTCACCTACTCGAGCTACGGCGGCAAGACCTGCGCGCTCCCCTTGCTCACCGACGCGTTCGGCCTCTACTACAACAAGACCCTGCTGGCGAAGGCCGGCTACCACCACCCGCCGCGGACCCTGTCCGAGCTGACGACCATGGCGAAGAAGCTGACGACGTACAACAAGGACGGCTCGATCAAGGTTGCGGGCTTCGTGCCGCTGAGCACGTTCTACGAATCCGCGCACGCCCTACAAGGCAACTACTTCGGCGCGTCGTGGTACCACAACGGGACGTCGGTGCTGGGCACGGATTCCGCCTGGGTCCGCGGCCTGGACTGGGAGAAGAGCCTCATCAAGTCGATCGGCTACGACAAGCTCAGCAAGTTCGCGGCGACGCTCGGCGCAGAGTCGGAGTTCGCGAGCAACAACGGCTTCGAGACCGGCAAGGTCGCGATGATGATCGACGGTGAGTGGCGGGTCGCCTTCGCGACGGCGGACAAGACGAAGGTGGACTACGCGACCGCGCCCTTCCCGGCCGACAACCCCGCCCTCTACGGCAGCGGCCAGATCGGCGGGACGCTCATCGGCATTCCGGCCGGCGTCAAGCACCCGTCGGAGTCGTGGCTCGCGATGCGCTACCTCGCGACCAACACCGGCGCGCTCAACCAACTCTCCGCGGGCCTGAAGAACGTTCCGACGACCTTCGCCTCGCTCCGCACGTCGAAGTTCTCCCGCAACCCGCTGACCAGTACCTTCGCGCAGATCCTGCAGAACAAGCACTCGTCCTGGAAGCAGCCGACGACCGCGGGCCAGGTCGACATCGACCTGCTCACGGCCTTCGAAGGGAAGTGGGAGGCCGGACAGGTGGGCGATCTGCGCGGCGGGCTCCGGCAACTGGCCAAGGACGTCAACACCCAGACGGCGATCAGGTGAGTGCGATGAGATCAGGATCGGTCACCGTCGGCGAGACACCGACGTCGGGGCGCACGGCACGACGCGCGCCCACCGGCGGGCGGGGGTCGCAGCGGCTCCGGCGCCGTCGCCGGCTCACGGTGCTGGCGTTCATGTCGCCGTGGATCGTCGGCTTCCTGGCGTTCGTCCTCTACCCGATGATCTCCAGCCTGTACTTCTCCTTCACCACCTACGACCTGACCAAGCCGCCGAGGTGGGTCGGTCTGCACAACTACTGGCTGCTGTTCACCCAGGACCCCGTCTTCTGGCAGTCGGTCCGCAACACCCTCTGGATCATCTGCATCGGCGTACCGGCGAAGATCCTCTTCGCTCTGGCGGTGGCGCTGGTCATCGTGCGTATCCGCCGCGGCGCCGGCGTCTACCGCACGATCGCCTACCTGCCGGCCATCGTCCCGATGGTCGCCGCCGGCCTGTCCTTCGTCTACCTGCTCAACCCGTCCGGCCCGGTCAACGGGATCCTCGGCGCGCTCGGTCTCGGCAAGCCGCTGTGGTTCGGCGATCCGCACTGGGCCAAGCCCGGGCTCGCCATCATCATGATCTGGGCGGCGGGCAACACCATGGTCATCCTGCTGGCCGCGCTGCTCGACGTACCCAAGGATCTCTACGAGGCCGCCGATCTCGATGGTGCCGGTGCGTGGGCAAGATTCCGCCGGGTCACCCTGCCACTCATCTCGCCGGTGCTCTACTTCGCGCTGCTGACCGGCATCATCGAGGGCTTCCAGTACTTCACCCAAGCCTACGTCGCGTCCAAGGCGATCTCGGGTAATGCCCAGACCCTCGGCGCACCGCAGAACTCACTGATGTTCTACGGCACCTGGCTCTATCAGCAGGGCTACTCCTACTTCCACATGGGCTACGCCTCGGCGCTCGCGTGGATCCTCTTCCTCGCCCTCTTCGCCGTGACGCTCGTACTCATCCGTACGTCGCGTCGCTGGGTCCACTACTCGGGAGGCTGACCGTGGCCGTGTCGTTGCCCGCGACCCTCAGCGGGTCGGACGCGAAGACCCGCTCGGGTCCGCCGCGTCGTTCGACCCGTCGTTTTCTGGTGGGCGTCGCGAACCACTGCGTGGCGATCGCGCTGTGCGCCGCCCTGCTCGTCCCGTTCCTCTTCATCATCGGTATGGCGCTGATGCCCGACCGGGAGGCGCTCGGCAACGGGTTGATCCCGCACCACCTCGAGTGGGGGAACTTCAGCCGGGTACTCCACCTCTTCCCGTTCTGGCACTACCTGGGCAACACGCTGCTCTACTCGGTGCTGTCCACGGTCGGCGTCGTCGTCTCCTCGCTTCCGGTCGCCTACGCGCTGGCCCGCCTGCAGTGGCGCGGCCGCGAGACCGTGATGCTCGTGATCCTGGCGACGATGATGCTGCCGACCGCGGTCACCAGCGTCTCGCTGTACTCGGTCTATGTGAACCTGGGCTGGATCGGCACCCTCAAACCGCTGATCGTCCCGCTGTTCTTCGGCGACGCCTTCTCGATCTTCCTGTTGCGGCAGTTCCTGCGGACCATCCCCGAGGACCTCAGCGACGCGGCCCGGGTGGACGGCGCGGGCGACCTGCGGATCATGCTGCGGATCATCGTCCCGCTGGCCAAGCCCGCGATCGCCGCCGTGGCGCTCTTCAACTTCCTCTACACCTGGAACGACTTCTTCACCCCGCTGGTCTACACCGGCAACAACAACGGCGCATGGACCCTCACGGTGGCGCTCTCGCAGTTCACCACGCTGCAGCGGGGTTCGCTCTACAACCTGCAGATGGCCGGAACGCTGTTGTTCATGGCGCCGATCATCGTGCTCTTCTTCTTCGCCCAGCGCGCGTTCGTCGAAGGCGTGACCCTGACCGGGGTGAAGGGTTGACCCGATGACTCGGGCAGGATGACCATCTGACCGGACCGCCAGCCGATCCGACACCCAACCACCGGGAGTGTGCCGTGCCGTCCTCGATCGTCCCGCAGGTCGCAGCGCTGACGCCGTACGACGGAAGCCTGACGCTCACCGACGGGTCCACGCTGTGGACCGATCCGTCGGCCGCACCCGTCGGCGACCTGCTGCGCGGCTACCTCGGGCTGGCCCTTCCGCCGGGGAAGCAGGCCGATGCCACGCTGCGGCTGCGCGTCGACGCCGACGGCCTGCCCGGGCCGGAGGCCTACCGGCTCACCGTGGCCGCCGATCATGTCGAGGTGGTCGGCGGCGGTCCGGCCGGCGTGTTCTACGGCGTGCAGACCCTGCGCCAGCTGCTGCCGGCGCAGACCTTCGGCGCCGACCGCACCGCCCCGTTGGTTCTGTCCTGCCTGCAGATCGAGGACGCCCCGGCATTCGGCTGGCGCGGGTCGATGCTCGACGTCGGCCGGCACTTCATGCCGAAGGAGTTCGTGTTCCGCTACATCGACCTGCTGGCGATGCACAAGCTCAACGTGTTGCACCTGCATCTGACCGAGGACCAGGGCTGGCGCATCGAGATCCGGCGGCACCCCAAGCTCACCGAAGTCGGTGCGTGGCGGCAGGAGACGGTGGCCGGGCACAACAACGAGCCGCGCGATCCCGAGCAGCGCTACGACGGGGTCCCGCACGGCGGTTTCTACACGCAGGACGAGATCCGCGAGATCGTGGCGTACGCCGCCGAGCGGTTCGTCAGCGTCGTCCCCGAGATCGAGATGCCGGGGCACGCGCAGGCGGCGATCGCGGCGTACCCGGAGTTGGGCAACAACCCCGACACGCAACTGCCGGTCGCGACCCGGTGGGGAGTCATCAAGCACGTCCTCAACGCCGAGGACTCGACCATCGCGTTCTACCGGGACGTGCTCGACGAGGTGCTCGAGCTCTTCCCGTCGCCGTTCATCCACGTGGGCGGCGACGAGTGCCCCAAGGACGAGTGGCAGAAGAGCCCGGCCGCCCAGCAGCGGATCCGCGACCTCGGGCTGGCCGACGAGGACGAGCTGCAGTCTTGGATCATCCGGCAGATGGACGACTACCTGGCCTCGCGCGGCCGGCGGCTCGTCGGCTGGGACGAGATCCTCGAGGGCGGTCTCGCCCCCGGGGCCACGGTGATGTCCTGGCGCGGTGAGGACGGCGGCATCGCCGCCGCGAAGGCGGGACACGACGTCGTGATGACGCCGACCACCCACGTCTACTTCGACTACTACCAGTCGAAGGACAAGGACTCCGAACCGCTGGCGATCGGTGGGTATCTCCCGCTGGAGCAGGTCCACTCCTACCGGCCGGTGCCGGGCGAGCTGTCCGCGGACGAGGCCACGCACGTGCTCGGCGCCCAATGCAACGTCTGGACCGAATACATGGGTGGGCCGGCGCAGGTCGAATACATGGCGTTCCCCCGGATGTGCGCCTTCGCCGAGACGGTGTGGTGCACCGACCGAGAGACCTTCCCCGCGTTCCGCGGGCGCCTCGGCGACCACGTCGAGCGCCTCCGGGCCCTCGACGTCGGGTTTCGTCCGCTCGACTGACACCGCGGTCGGTTCCGTTTGCGCGGTCCGGAGCAGCCACTTAGGTTCGTCGGGCTAATCATCCCGACGGCAGGAGAGACAGTGAGTAGCGCAGCGCAGTCGACCGGTACGGGCAGCGTGGCCGGCGGTGGCACGTTCCACCGGTCGCTGGGCCTGTTTCCGGCGATCACGGTCAACATGACCCAGATGTGTGGCATCGGGCCGTTCATCACCATCCCGCTCATGGTGGCGACGATGGGTGGCCCGCAGGCGATCATCGGCTGGATCGTCGGGGCGGCCCTCGCGATGGCCGACGGTCTGGTCTGGGCGGAGCTCGGTGCGGCGATGCCCGGCGCGGGCGGCACCTATATCTATTTGCGGGAGGCGTTCCAGTACCGGACCGGCAAGCTCATGCCCTTCTTGTTCGTCTGGACCGCCGTCCTCTCGATCCCGTTGATCATGTCGACCGGGATCATCGGCCTCGTGCAGTACCTCGGGTTCTTCTTCCCGCACCTGTCCGGGCTGGAAACACACCTGATCGGGATCGGGATCACCGCACTGGTCGTGCTGGCGCTGTACCGGCGGATCGAATCGATCCGCAAGCTCACCGCCGCGCTCTGGGTGGTGATGCTCCTCGCGGTGCTGCTGACGATCGCCGCTGCGTTCACCGGATGGAGCGCCCATCTGGCGTTCACCTATCCGGCCGGCGCCTTCAGCCACACCGGCGCCTTCTTCACCGGCCTCGGCGCCGGGCTGCTCATCGCCGTCTACGACTACCTCGGCTACAACACGACGGCGTACATGGGCGACGAGTTGAAGAACCCGGGCCGCACGATGCCGCGGTCGATCGTCGTGTCGATCGCCGCGATCATGGTCTTCTACCTGGCCATGAACATCGGCGTCGTCGGCCGGATCCCGTGGAAGGAGGTCGCCGGATCCTCCTCGGTGGCCTCGCTGGTCGTGACCCGGAGCTGGGGCCACACCGCGGCCGACATCGTCACCATCCTGATCGTCGTCACCGCGTTCGCGTCGATCTTCGCAGGCCTGCTCGGCGGATCGAGGGTGCCGTTCAACGCCGCCCGCGACGGTGTCTTCTTCTCCGTCTTCGGCAAGCTCCACCCGCGCTACAACTTCCCGCACGTCGCGTTGCTCGTGATGGGCGTCATCACGGCGATCGGCTCGTTCTTCGACCTCACGACGGTGATCAGCATGCTGCTCGCGGTCGCCGTACTGGTGCAGTCAGTCGCGCAGATCGTCGCGCTGACGGTGTTGCGGCGCCGGCAGCCGACGCTGCGCCGGCCCTACCGGCAGTGGCTCTATCCCCTGCCCAGCCTGATGGCACTCGCCGGTTGGGGCTATGTCTACGCCTCCGCCGGGACGCTTCCGCTGGTGTTGTCGGCGGTGTGGATCGTCGCCGGGCTCGTCGCCTATCTCGGCTGGGCCAAGGCCACCAGTGCGTGGCCGTTCGCCCGGCCCGAGGTGCACGAGAGCTACCTCGAACTCCAGCAGGCCGGGGAGCGGCAGCCGGCGTGACCGACGGCGGGGGGTTCGTACTCGGCATCGACATCGGCGGCTCCAAGGTCGCGCTGGCGACCAGCGGCGTCGGCGACCCACGCCGCCGGCTGCGCGAGCGGACGATCCCGACCCGTGCCGACGAGGGCGCCGCGCAGGTGCTCACCCGGATTCTCGCGACGGCGCGCGCCATCGCCGACGACACGGCGGCGGCGTACGGCGGAAGGCTGGTGGCGGTCGGCGCGGTGTCCCCCGGGATCGTCGGCGAGGACAGCATCCTGCTCGCCCCCAACAACCCCGGCTGGGACCGGCTCGCGCTGCCCTCGAGCCTGCGCGACGGGCTCGGCGTACCCACCGTCGTCGTCGGCAACGACGTCAAGGCCGCGGCTCTCGCCGAGGCACGGTGGGGTGCGCTCGCCGGTGCACCCACCGGAATCTTCCTCAACCTCGGTACCGGCGTCGCTGTTGCCGTGGTGGTGGACGGCGCGGTGCTCTCCGGCGCGCACGGAGCGGCCGGGGAGATCGCCTACAACCTCCACACACCGGGCGACGCGGGGTTCGCGAGCGGGCGGGCGCCGATGGAGGAGTTGGCGTCCGGCAGCGCGCTCGCGGC
>DASXJE010000275.1 GCA_036497565.1 Mycobacteriales bacterium | reverse complement strand
GGATGGGACGCGGCATCCGGCCTGGGTAGCCCGAAGGCCAACGCAATCGTCCCGGCACTGGCGCTGATCGGGTAGTCCGGCCTCCCGACTGTGCCCTTGCTCCGCTCAGCGAAGCGAGGGCACAGTCGGTGAGGAAGGAGTTGGCCTCAGCAGATTCTGTCCTGCTGCCAGCGGATCGCCTCGTCCCAGTCGGAAAGCTGCAGGGACTTGTCGAGCCAGTAGTGGGCGAGGCTGCGGTCGCTCCACCCCTCGTAGATCGCGTCCCACGTATCCACGTTGCAATGCACCTGCAGGGAACGCTCGTGCAGTTCCTCGTCGGCCGGCTGGTAGCGGTAGTCACACGAGAGCCGCACCCGGTCGGGGTAGCGGTTGGGGAGCGCGCGGTGCACGGTCTGGCTCGAGAAGGTGAGTAGGTCGCCGGCTTCGTAGTCCCCGACGGCCCACGAATTGTCCATATCGCACAGGTAGGCTTCGAGGCCGCCCGCTCCCTCCACCGACTTGTAGGAGAGCACGCCGGCCTGCTGGGAGCCCACCAGCACCGACAGACCACCGAGGTCGACCGGGCAGTCGCCGAGCGGGAACCACGCCGTCCACACGTTCTTCGTCCCCTGGATATGGATGAAGTCCTGGTGCGGCGGGGTCGGCACACTGTCATCGGTCGGGATCATCACACGGGCGATGTTGCGCGGGTGGGGGAGCACCGGACGGTCGAAGAGGATCCGGTAGACCCGCAGCAGGTTCGGATGGTGCGACAGCCGGTGGAAGTCCTCCAGGTGCTGGATCTCGCGGTAGGCGTCGACCGGTACGCCGACACCGCAGAAGTCGATCTCCTCTCGGGGCACCCGGCTCATCGCCGTACGGTCCGCGATCCCCTCCATCACCTCGGATCCGCGCTCCAGCCAGCCGTGATCGGCGATGACACCGAGCATGCTGCGTCGTACGCCGAGCACTTCCTCCCGGGGAAGTAATTGCCGGAAGAACAAATAGCCGAGTTCGGCGGCGCGGTCGCGCAATGCGACCGGATCGTCGAGCAGGTCGGTCGAGTCGAGGAATTCGACGGTGCCGGGCACCGCGGATGTCGTCATCTCTGCTCCTCCGTCGAGGTGTCAACCCTGCGCTGGAATGACGACGGAGGTCCATGCCATTAGCATCCAGTTGATGGACAATCCGACCACCCTGAGCGACGGCGAGGGCTTTCCGCTGGTCGCTCAGGCATCGGCCGTCCAGTTCGGGCCGCACGACCGGTTGGGATTTCCCCGCGTCGAGTCGCGGATGTTGCTCATGTGCGTCAGCGGGCAGGGCCGGGTCGAGGTCAACATGGCGGAGTACGAGCTCACGCCGTCGGTGATCGTCCTTCTCCCGTGGGGTCACGCGATCCGATACCACCCGGACGAGCACGACCCGTTCTTCGTCTACGGGATGCACCTGGTGCCGTGGCACAGCGACCGCGCCCCGGTCGAGTTGTCGATCCCGCACGAGCCGGGTCATGCCCTCGCCGACGTCGCCTGGCGCAGGGACGCGCCACTGGTGAGTGACGACGACGTGCTGGTCACCGACCGCCAACGGCATCCGCAGCTCGCGACCTTGATGCACTACGCCGCGCAACTGTGGAATCCGCCCGGGCCCGACACCGACTCCGCGAAGGCGCTCGGAGTGCTGACGGTCCGACAACTCACGACCGCGCCACGGACCGCGCCGTACGACGACCCTGGCGTGCCGGCGGAGTTACGTCGGTTGCTGCTCTGGATCGACCGCAACCTCGCCGACGAGATCACCGTGGCGGCGATCGCCGGTGTCGTCGGGATCAGCGTCACCTCGGTCAACCGGCTGTTCCGGCGCCACCTCGCGACGTCGCCCATGAACTGGGTGATCGACCGACGGATCGAGCGGGCCGCCCGGCTCCTATCGACGACCCACCTCACGGTCGCGCAGGTCGCCCGCCAGAGTGGCCTCGCCGACCCCTATTACTTCTCCCGGCTGTTCCGCGTCCGCATCGGCATGGCACCCCGCGAATGGCGCCGGCAGCGAAGCCTCCCGTGACCGCCGGCGAACCCGCACCTGCCCGCGCTCAGGCGCTGTTGGCGAGCACGGCGTCGATCTCGGCGAGCAACCGGGCGCGCTGCTCTTCGTCGCAAAATGCGGCGCGGACGCCGGCTCGGGCGAGCGCGGCGACGCCCGGCTCGTCGAGGTTGCAGAGCTCGGCCGCGGCGGTGTACTCGCGGTTGAGGTCGGTGTCGAACATGCCCGGATCGTCGGTGCTCAGCGTCACGGGCACGCCGGCGGCGAGCAGGCGGGGGAGGGGATGCACGTCGAGGCTGTCGGCGGCCCGGGTGCGCACGTTGGAGATCAGGCACACCTCGAGCGGGATGTCCTCCGCGCGCAGGTGGGCGAGCAGCCGGTCGTCACCCACGCTCCCGATGCCGTGCCCGATCCGTTCGGCGCGGAGCTCGGTGAGGGCCGCCCAGACCTCCTCGGGTCCGGTGGTCTCGCCGGCGTGGGCAACCAGATGCAGGCCCGCGTCGGCGCCGCGCTCGAACGCCGGACGGTAGTTGGCCCGCGGGTAGCCGACCTCCAGCCCGGCGAGTCCCAGCGCGACCGTGCCGGGTGGGCGTTCCTCGACGGCGTAGTCGACGGTGTCCTGCATTGCCTGCGGGCCGAAGCCGGCCGGGATGTCGAAGATCCAGTTGAGGGCGACCCCGTGCTCGCGCAGGGCGTCAGCGCGGCCGAGGGTCAATGCGTCGGTCAGCTCCGCGGCCGGCATGCCCTTGGCGAGGTGCATGGCCGCGGTGACCGTGACCTCGGCGTACCGGACGTTGCTGCGCGCGGCGTCGCGGGCCAGCCCGACGAGCAGCGTGCGCACGTCGGCGGCGTCGCGGACGAGTCCGTCGACCTTGGCGTAGACGTTGATGAAGTGGGGGAAGTCGGTGAACTCGTAGAACCGCACGAGCGCGTCGGCGTCGGTGGGCACACCGCCGTCCGGGTGGCGCCGCGCCAGTTGCAGCACGGTCTCGGGCGACGCCGACCCGACCAGGTGCAGGTGCAGTTCGACCTTGGGTACGGCGGCGACGAAGTCGGCAATCACCCGCCGATCGTAGGGACTCGGGCCCGCCGCCCGCGCCCCGATTTCGGCCCGGATTCCGCTCCCATCTCGAATGGATGGGGGAGGATCCGGGGCATGGACCTGTTGTCGGCCCCGGTGCGGCGGGAGGTCCGCAGGCGGCCGCGGGTGGACGGCGACCTGGTCGTCGCGGGCACGGTCGGGGTCTGGATGACGCTCGTACTCGGGCTCGACCATGGCGCGGCCCTCGGTGCGCAGCGCCTGCTCGGTGTGGCGACCTGGGTCCTGCTGATCGGACTGGCGCGGCGCGAGACGCCGTTGGTCCGCGTCCAGATCGCCGTCGTCGTGGTGTTCGCGACGCTGATCGAGTACTCGTTCTCCGGGGTGCTGCACGTCTACGTCTACCGACTCGACAACGTCCCGATGTTCGTGCCGCCCGGACACGGACTGGTCTACCTCGCCGCGCTCAGCCTCGGGCGCTCCCGGTGCTTCCGGGACCACAGCCGCGCCCTCATCCTCGCCACGGTCGTCGGCGGTGGTGCGTACGCCGTGTGGGGGCTGGCGATCTCGAGCCGGCCCGACGCGCTCGGCGCCTTCTGGTACCTCTGTCTGCTCGGATTCCTGCTGTGGGGCCGGTCGAGGATGCTCTACGTCGGCGCGTTCGTGGCGGTGACCTTCCTCGAACTCCTGGGCACCCGGCTCGGAACCTGGCAATGGCACGATCTCGACCCGACCGGCCTGGTGACCATCGGAAATCCGCCGAGCGGAGCCGCCGGTGGATACGGCTGGTTCGACCTCGCCGCCGTAGTCGTCGCCCCTCGGCTGATCGATATCTGGCAACGGAGCGCTAACCTCACTGCGGGGGTGACCACATGGACATCGGCATCGGCCTTCCGAACACCGTGGAGATCACGGGAACACTCATCCCGGAGTGGGCGCGGCGCGCCGAAGAGCGCGGCTTTTCCACCCTGGCGACGATCGACCGGATCGTCTATCCGTCGTACGACTCACTGACCACGCTTTCGGTCGCGGCTGGCGCGACGACGCGGATCGGCCTGTTCCCCAACATCCTGCTCGCGCCCGTCTACCCGCCGGTGTTGCTGGCGAAGACGACCGCGAGCCTGCAGGCGATGTCGGGCGGCCGCCTCACGCTCGGGCTCGGCGTGGGCGGCCGACCGGACGACTTCGCGGCGGCGGCGCGTCCGTTCAACGAGCGGGGTCGGCTGATGGACGAGACGCTCGACCTCATGCGGCGCGCCTGGGCCGGGCAACCGGTCACCGGCGACGAGCTTCCGGTCGCGCCCACGGCGGGGCCAGACGCCCGGGTGCCGGTGCTGATCGGCGGCACCGCCGACGCCGCCGTACGACGCACCGTGCAGTACGGCGACGGCTGGACGGCCGGCGGCGGAAGCCCGGACATGGCGGCCCCGATGATCGAGCGGATCCGGCAGGCGTGGCGGGACGGTGGCCGCGACGGGGAACCACGGATCGCGGCGCTGGTCTACTACGGCTTCGGCGACGACGAGGTGTCCCGCGCGACGCTCCGCAATTACTACTCGTTCCTCGGCGAGTGGGTCGATGCGGTCGTCGAGGGCGCGGTGCGCACCCCGGCGGCGGCCAAGGACACCGCGCGGGCGTTCGAGGACGTCGGGGTCACCGAGCTCGTCTTCGACCCGACCGTCGGCTCGATCGACGAGGTGGACCGGCTCGCCGACGCCGTCCTCTGACACGCGCCGTGCTGTGACACCGGACGAGGCTCGACGGCGCTTCGTCGACGCGCGGGTCGCCGTCCTCGCGACCGTCGACCCGACACCCGCTCCGCACGTCGTGCCGGTGACCTTCGTCGTCGACGGCGACACGGTCTGGACCGCGGTCGACGGCAAACCCAAGCGCAGCACCCGACTGCGCCGGCTCGCCAACATCCGGGCCAACCCGCGGACGAGCCTGCTCGTGCAGCATTGGGACGAGGATTGGCACCTGCTGTGGTGGGTGCGCGCCGACGGCACAGCGGTGATCACAGACGACCCGGACACGCTCGACCGGGTGGTGCGGCTGTTGCGGCTCAAGTACGACCAGTACGACGATGTCTCCGTGGACGGACCGGTCATCGAGATCACCGTGCACGACTGGCGCGAATGGAGCGCCCACTGACCGCGGTGACCTACTTCTGCGCGTCCTGGCCTTCGAGGACCCGGACCAGTCGGAACAGGGCCGGGATCGCGGCGATGATCGCGTCGCGGTCGGCGCGGTCCAGCTGGCACACGGCGCCCGCGAGCATCTCCTCCTGGGCCTGCTGCCATGCCTCGAGCTGATTGCGGCCATCCTCGCTGAGCGACAGCCGGCGGACCCGGCCGTCGAGCGGGTCCTCCTGTGCGGTCAGGAGCCCGACGCCGGCCATCTGCCTGGTCAGCGTGCTCACCGTGTTGGGTGCGAGCCGGAGCTGGGCGGCCAGCTCGTTCACCCGCAGCTGCGGTTGCTGGGCGAGCCGCTGGAGGATCTCGACCTGGGCCGCGGGCAGGACCTCCCACGGGTAGGTCGTGCGGATCCCCCGGCGCAGAGTGCCGCGCAGCTCGCTCACCGTGTCGGCGAGCCCCCGCATCGACAGGTCGTCCGGACGGCGAACGTGGACGAGCGAGTCCTGAGTCACGCCCTAAGACTAGTACGTCGATCGGCTTTATCGGTTTCAACCCCACCAAGCCGACGAAAAATCTGTCCGGGGAGCGACATCTGCCTCCTCGGCCCGCTCGGGAAACCGGTATCCACAAATAGACCGCACGCCGAATCTCTTTCGGGCAGAATCATCGGAGCGGTCGTTGATCGGCCGCACGCTCGGGGGCATGGCATCTCGGAGGACCGCAGTGCAAGCCTTGCTTCCGGCTTTTCTCGTTCAGGAGCGCCTGGTGCCCGAGTTGCGCATCGGCGACCGGTTCTGCGCCGGGCTGGAGGTGTGGTGCTGGAACCGCACCACACTGGAATGCCCTGAGCCCACCCGCGCGACCGCCGTCCGCCGGCCCGACCCGCAGGGCCACACCGGCGGACTGCACGATCTGGTCGGGATCGCCCGCCTCGACGAGCCGAGCCCGACATGGGTCATGGAGATCGACGGGATCCTGCTGGCGGTCAACGACGAAGCGGCGCTCTACACCCTCGACCGGTGCCCGGACACCGCGCTGCCGCCCGCCCCGGCGGTCGGGGAGACGATCGCGGTGCACGGCACCGTCGCGGTGGCGCCCGACTATTTGTGGAACGACCTCACCAACCCGGTGCTCTACGGCACCCGTGACGGTCGGCGCACCTGGATGGTCGACCGGATCACCGAGCACCGCAGCCCGGTCCAACCCGGACCCGACGGCAAGGGCTACCCCGATCCGTCCGGGCACTCCGAGCAGGAGCTGACCCGCATCCGCCGCTGGGCCGACCACGAGGCCGACCCTGATCACGCGGTCACCTACGGCGTCGAGCTCCGCCCGACGGCGTGAGCCGTGGGCGGAGCCCGACCTCTATCGGCGCCAGGTGAGTGGTGCTGGGCGGCCTATCCGGGAGTTAGTTCCAGACCCAGAGCTGGTAGTCGCTGAAGGTGCCGCCACCGGTGCACTCGTACCTCGACCAGGCGCCGTGGTTGACGCCGTTGTTCCCGGCGTGGGCGCAGTCGCCGCCCCAGAAGTAGGAATCGATGTACTTCCAGCTCGCGTCCGGGTGGACCGCCGAGGACGCCGCCCGGGTGTTCGCCGCGGCGCCATGGTCGGCCTGATGGTCGGCAGTGGTGGCGCCGGCGGTGCCGCTGAATGCCAGTGCTCCGGCCGCGCCGACGCCTGCTCCGACGACGGCGAGGTTGGTCATCACTTTGCTCATTGCGGGTGAGCCTCCGGTTCTCATGGGGTCGACGGGTGTCGACCCGGATATCACCTAGAGCGGCACGGATCGGATCAAATACGCCTGCGGACCCTAAAGTCGGCGAAGTCGGCACAAGAGAGAGGTCGATACGCTGGCGCGGTGATCGCGACCGACAGTGCCGACGAGGCGCTCCGGGTCGCCATTGACCGGGTGCTCGCCGGGACCTCGCGTCGCGAACTCGCCGGCTCGTCGCAGGAACTCAGCGGGCGCTACCGCGACCCGCGGGCCGGGGAACGACCGGTCCGCCGGTCCGCGGACGCCGAGGCCTACGTGGCGGCCCGATTGCCGGCGACCTTCACCGCGTTGGGCCAGGTATTCGCCGCGGCCGCAGCGCTGCAGCCGGACTTCCGGCCCGAGTCGCAGGTCGATCTCGGAGCCGGTACGGGAGCGGCGGCGTGGGCGGCAGCGGCCCGCTGGCCCGGGATCGGCCGGGTGCGGCTGGTCGACCGCGCGACCGAGATGATCGGTCTGGGTCGCCGGCTGCGGGAGGCGGACCCCCGCGGGCCCGACGCCGAGTGGGCGTGGCAGCGGGCCGATCTCGTCGAGGCGCGGCCCGACCCCGCTGACCTGGTCACCGTCTCCTACGTGCTGGGCGAGGTGGACCCGGTTCGCCGGGTGGCGACGGCGCGGGCCGCCTGGGCGGCCACGCGCGGCATGCTCGCGATGGTCGAGCCCGGCACGCCGGCGGGTTTCGCGGTGATCCGGGAGGTCCGCCGGGCCCTCTGCGACGACGGCGCCGCGCTGCTCGCGCCCTGCCCGCACGACCGGGCGTGTCCGATGACGGGCTCGGACTGGTGCCATTTCGCCGCGCGCGTGCAACGGTCGGCTCTGCACCGTCAGGTCAAGGGCGCGGACCTCTCCTACGAGGACGAGAAGTTCAGCTACGTCGTCTTCACCCGCTCGCCGGCCGGCCGGGCGGCCGCCCGGGTGCTGCGTCATCCCCGCCGCCCGCCGCGCCGGATCGAGTTCGCCGCGTGCACCCGGGACGGCCTGCGCACCGTGCAGGTCACCCGGTCCCAGCCGGCGTACCGGACGGCGAAGAAGCTGGGGTGGGGCTCCGCGCTGCCGCCCGACGTCCTCGGCTGAGGGTTGGGTAGCGTCCCCGAGATGTCCTCGCCCGCCGCCTCACAGGAATCGTCGGCGCGCCGGGTGGCCACCGATCGGCCCCGGGCCGCGGGCCGGGGCTCTCCGCTGGTCCTCGCCGTGCTCGCGATGGCGGCTGCGGCGGCGTTCGTCGGAGCCCGCCTGCACAGCGCGGCGCACGGGGACATCGCCCGCTTCGTCGTACCCGGGAGCCACTACAGCCACGCCGGGCAGACCCCGTCGGTCCTCCCCACCGCACACGGCGCCGGGTACGACGGCCAGTTCTACTTCCGGCTCGCGCTCGACCCGTTCGACTTCCACCGCACGGCATTCGGGATCACGGTCGACCACGCCTACCGGTTCCAACGGATCACGTTCTCGCTGATCGTGTGGCTGGTCACCGGCGGTGGGACGACCGACCTCGTGCCCTGGGCGATGGTGCTGGTCAACATCGCCCTGCTCGGTGTCCTGGCCTGGTGCGGCGGCGACCTTGCCCGCCGGTTCGGCCGGCACGCGGCGTGGGGCGTCATCCTCGTCGCCTATCCCGGCTTCTTCTACACCCTCGCGAGGGACACCACCGAGATCGCCGAGGGCGCCTTCCTGGCGCTCGCGATGGTGGCGAGCACCCGGCGACGTCCGATGGCCATGGGCCTCGCCCTCGCCGCCGCGGTGCTCTCCCGCGAGTCCTCGCTCTTCGTCGTCCTCGCCGTCGGCCTGGTGTCGGTGGCCGACATGCTGCGCCGGCGTCGGTTCCTGCGCCGATCCGACCTCGCGTGGATCATCCCGGGCTGCATCTACGTCGGCTGGCAGCTGCTGGTCTACAGCAAGTCCGGCACGCTGCCCGCGACGTCGGCCGGCGGCAACTTCGGTGCGCCCTTCGTGGGCATCAGCCAGCACGCCGGATCGTGGTTCCGGCAGAGCCACACCCTCGTCGGCGTCCTGCAGATCGTCGAGACGGTGCAGTGGGTCGCCGTCGTCGTACTCCTCCTCGTCGCGATCCGCACGTCGCGGGCACCAGGCTGGGTTCGTCTGGCGGCCGTGCTCCTGCTGGTGCTCACACTGTGTCTGGCCGGACCGAACTGGGTCGGCTACACCAACTACCGCAACCTCTCGACGTTCTACGTCGTGGCTGCCGCCGTCATTCTCGGGAGCCGGGTGCGGCTGGAGATTCTGGCCGCATCCCTCGTCGGGGTGTGCGCGGTTGCCGCCGTCAGTCGGGTGACCAGGATCTGATCCGCGTCGTAGGTTGGGTCCATGGCTGGTGACCGGCAGACCGAGGTCGAGGACAAGTACGACGTCGACGAGGATTTCGCCGTCCCCGACCTGACCGCGGTGCCCGGCGTGGCCTCGGTGGACGAGCCGAAGGAGATGCACCTCGACGCCACCTACTTCGACACCGCCGACCTCCGGTTGGTTGCGGCGAAGGTGACGCTGCGGCGACGGACCGGTGGCGACGACGCCGGCTGGCACCTCAAGCTCCCGGGAGTCGGCAACGCGCGCACCGAGGTGCATCGGCCCCTCGGCCGCACGGTGCGTACGCCGCCCAAGGCTCTGGTCGGGCAGGTACGGGTCTGGGTGCGCGACGGCACCCTCGCGCCCGTCGTGCGGCTGCGCACGACCCGCGTCACCCACGTGCTGCGCGGGCCCGACGACCGGGCGCTCGCCGAGGTCAGCGACGACCGGGTGACCGCCGAGCAGCTCGGCGACGTCGTCACGGTCAGCCGGTGGCGGGAGGTCGAGGTCGAACTCGTCGACGGTGACCGGAAGCTGCTGCGCCGAGCCGGCGCGCTGCTCGTCAAGGCCGGCGCCCGGCCGGCGACCAGCCCGTCGAAGCTGGCCCGCGCGCTCGGCGGCCGACTGGACGAGGCCGCGCGGGCGGCCCGTCCACCGGGGCCGGCGGAGTCGGCCGGCGCCCACGTGATCGGCTACCTGCGCCAGCACGTCGACCTGCTCGAGGCGTTCGATCCGCACGTACGCACGGACCAGCCCGACTCGGTGCACAAGATGCGGGTCTCGACCCGTCGGCTGCGCAGTGTGCTCGGCGCCTACGGTCCGTTGTTCGACCGATCCGTGACCGACCCGATCCGGGCCGAGCTGAAGTGGCTCGGCGGCGCGCTCGGCACCGTCCGCGACGACGAGGTGATGGACGAACGACTCCGCGGCAAGGTCCGCTCCCAGCCGCGCGAACTCGTGCTCGGGCCGGTCGTCGCCCGTCTCGACCGGGAGCTGCGCGGTGACTACCGGCGCGCGCACGCCGCGTTGCTCACCGACCTGGACAGCCCGCGGTACTTCCGGCTGCTCGATGCACTCGACGCGTTGCTGGACGCTCCACCGCTGACCGAGCTCGCCGCCGAGCCCGCGACCGAAGTCCTGCCCGCCCGGGTGCGTAAGACGTGGCGGCGGCTGCGGCGGGCAGCGGCGTACGCCGATCGGCCCGACCTCACCGAGGATGAGCGGGCGACGCGACTGCACGCGGTGCGCAAGGCGGCGAAGCGGGCCCGCTACGCCGCCGACGCGGCCGTGCCGACTATCGGCGCCGACGCCGCGGCCTTCGCCGCCCGGGTGAAAGACCTGCAGAGCATTCTCGGCGAGCATCACGACAGCGTCGTGAGCCGGGACCTGCTGCTGAACCTCGCGGTGGGTGCCTACCGCGCCGGCGAGAACGCGTTCACTTACGGCCGGCTGCACGCACTCGAGGAGGCCGTCGCGGCGGAGGAGGAGCGGCAGTACGTCCGCGCCTGGCGCGCGGCCTCCCGGAAAAAGCTCCGCCGCTGGTTCCGCTAGACCCACTCGGCCCAGCGCACGCCGTTTCCGCCGCCTCGGCAGCTCCATCCGTTCGGCATCAACGTGACGTTGATGCCGCTAGAAGGCTTGAACGTGACGTTCAAGCCGAATGGGCGGGGTGGGCCGGGATGCGGGACGTCCTCACCGATTTGCGGTCCATGCCGCCCGCCACTGGGTCACACTGGGATAAGGATCACGGGCTATTTGGGGGTCGGGACGTGGGTCGGCCCGACCGACGTCGGCGGCTTCGAAGGAGAGGCACCTGGCATGGGTGACATCGGCGACAAGAAGCGGAAGACGATCGAAGTCCTCCCCGCCTCACTGCCCGAGCCCACGAACGAGCCGAGCGCGCCCCGCGAGACGCCACGCACGCCGGTGCCCGCGGCTCCGGCGAGGACGCAGGTCGGCTGAGTCATGACGGACGAGCAGTTCGACCTGGAGCAGGTCGAGCCGCGCGTCGGTGAGGTCTACGCGGTCCGTACCTTCCGCATCAACACCGAGGACGGCGCGCTCGTACCGATCGGGGCGATGGCCAGCGAGCCCCGGGCGTGGGCCTCCGCCGAGGCGACCGCGGTCTGCGCCCGCTCCGCGCGCCATTCCGCGCCGGCCGAGGAGTGCACCTGCGGCCTCTATGCATTCGGTCGCGCCGAAGAGGTCGCTGCGCAGTACCCGCAGGCCCGCGAGGTTCTCGCTATCGTCGCGTGCCACGGCCGGATCGTCACCGGGACGAAGGGCCTGCGCGCGCAGCACGCCCGGGTGGTCGCGCTCTGGCTGGGCCCCGGTCTGCCCGACGACATCCCCGCGAAGGTCGCCGACCGCTATCGGCAGGTACCGATGTACGCGAACAAGGCGGCGATGCTCGCGGAGTTCCCGCCGACCCCGTTGGAGACCTACAGCGACGACCTGACCGGATCGACGCGGCGTACGGCGAAGACCGTCGTCGCCAAGGTCGTCCTCAGCACCCTTGCCGTCGCACTCGCCGCGGTCGGCTGTCTCGGCCACCGCGCCGGTGGCGGCTGGCCGGAGGCGACGCTGTTGGTCACGCCGCTCGTGTGGGGTGCGTTCACGATCCTCGCCCGGCGCGGCTCGAAGCTCGCCCGATCGATCCGGCCACACCTCGGCATGGTCGGTCTGGTCGGGTTCGCGAGCGCCGCGGCGGTCCTCGGCTCCCAGCAGCTCGCGCTCTTCGTCGTTCTGCTGCTGATCCCGACCCTGCTCTGGTACCTCGCCCCGCAGCTGTGCCGACGACTCGATCTCGCCCTCAGCGCACCGGCCTACAGCGGCGCGCTCTACCAGCCGCCGTCACTGCGCCGCCCGCGGCGCAAGCCGACTCAGGTGCCGCCCGTCTCGACCGAAGGCTGAGGCTGCTCCGAATCCGGCGGGTCGAGCCGCAGAACGTCGTGCTCCCCGTCGGGCCAGTCGATCCGTACGATCGCGCCGGGCCCGTCGTCGACGACCTCGATCCCGACGCCGGACGTCGCGTCGGTGCCGCCCACCTCGGCGGACAGTGAGAGCAGCGCCGCGTAGACCGTCCCTGGTACGACGTCGCCCGCGGTGGCCACCCAGGGGGTGACCGAATACCGGCCGAACGGGTTGACGTCCTCGGAGTTGGTGATGTCGGCGACCGGAAGCTCGCGCAGGCCGGCCGCCGTACTCGTCAACCCGTCGCCCCGGGTCGCAGCGATGGCGCCGTCGCGCACCTCGGCCTGGGGCCGGCGCGCGTCGGCCAGCGGGAAGCCGGTCATCCGCAGCTGACATGGCCCCTGCTGGATGGCGTCGTCCACCCGGGCGAGGCGTACCTCCCGCGCGCCGTGCAGCACCGACGCGGTCGTGATCCACGGCCCGGTGACGTGGTGTTGCTCGGGTCCGCCGTCCAGCCAGTGCGCGCGGTGCCGGGAGATCCCGATCCGACCGCCGACATGGACCCGTTCGAACGGGCGCCGGAGCGAGACCCGGCCGTCGGCCGTGAGCAGGACGACGCCGGAGTCACCCGGCGCCGAATCGGCGTCCGGCCCCATATCCGGCGCCGCGTGGGTCGCGTATGCGTGCCGGGCGTAGACCGGGTCATCGGTCGCGAACTCGGTCGCGGTGGCGTGGTCGGTGCCGTGGTTGACCACCCGGACGACGCCGTCGCCGCGGGTGCCCGACACGATCCAGCCGGGCGGGTCGATCGCGATCTCGACGTCACGCTCCTCGACCGGCAGCGGTTCCTCGACGGCCGTCCACACCGGATGGTCGGCCGGCAGGACGAGGCCGGCGAACCCGTTGCCGGCCCAGTACGGCGATCCCGGCCCCGAATAGCGCTGCCGGATCGGGGCGAAGCCGGCGTGCCATCCGATCGGCAGCAGACCTGAGTCGTCGAGGCAGCCGGCGTCGTAGAACCGCCGGAGCACTCCGCTGCCCAGTCGCCGGGTGCGGCCAGGCGTCAGCGGCGTGGCGTCGAAGACCGCGCCCGCCCAGAACGGTGACAGCATCGCGAACCGGTAGGTGAGCGACCGTCCCTGGAACAACGGACCGCCGTCACCGCCGACGAGGTGCTGCGCATCCTGCAGGTAGCGGCGGATCCGTTCGCGGTAGCGGGCGAGCAGTGCCGGGTCGGCGTCCGCGCCGGCCATCCGGCAGAACCACAGCGGGTAGAACTGCATGACCCAGCCGCTGTAGTAGTCGTAGTTGCGGTATTCGCCGGGCTGGCGGTTTCCGTCGGAGTACCAGCCGTCCCCGGCGTACCACCCGTCGGTGAGCTCAAGGATCCGGTGGACGTCGTCGGCCGACCACGGTCCACCGACCGACCGCAGGAAGGCATTGGTCACGCCCTGGAACCAGATCCAGTTGTTGTTGGGCATCGGCAGGCCGACGGTCCGCGCGAGCCAGTCGACGATCTGGCCACGGACATCGTCGTCGAGCCGGTCCCAGATCCACTGCCGGGTCTCGTGCAGCGCGATGGCGATCGAGGCGGCCTCGACCTTGGCCTGCCTGATCTCGTCGAGCGCCGGCCAACGTTCGGGCGACTTCGGGTCGGTACCGGCCGCCAGGCCGCGGGCGTACCACTCGGCCAGGTTGTGCGGGTCGTCCGCGCCGGAGCGGGCCAGCCGGAACCCGGCGAGCAGGAAGGTGCGCGCGAACCCCTCCAGTCCGTCGCTCCACCGGCCCGCACTGCTGGCCGGCCCCGGCAGGTCGATGAGCGAATGGTGCTCGGAGCCGTAGGGCCGTACGGCGGTCAGCATCTGGTCGGCCAGCGCTTCCCAGTGCCGCCGCGTCCACCCGGTGTACGGCGAGACGGTGGCGTCGGGCGCAGGCAATGCGGTCACGATCGCGGAGGCTACTCCCCATGATCGTGATCGGATCCGTATGGCGTTTCGCGGCTTTTTCCGATCACGATCATGGGGCGCGTGGGGGTTTGTGTAGGCCGTGTCGCGGTCGGCGCCGATGGGTCGTAGCGTCGGATCCGGCCTTCCCGGGCAGCTGCGCGGGAGGCAGGCCAGGTCGGACGGACGGGGGACGCGGTGAGCGCGGCGGTGACGGGGTCGGCGGGCGCGGCGCGCCCCGTGGGAACACCCGGCGACGACGGCGGGCCGGACCCGCGCCGTTGGAAGGCGCTCGCGGTGTGCCTGGTCGGCGGGTTCATGACCCTGCTCGACGTCAGCATCGTCAACGTGGCGCTGCCGTCCGTGCGCGCCGGTCTCGGCGCGTCGTCGAGCGACCTGCAGTGGATCGTCGCGGGCTACGCGCTGGCGTTCGGCCTGGTCCTCATTCCCGCCGGGAGGATCGGCGACACCCACAGCCGGCGTGCGGTGTTCGCGATCGGCCTGATCGTCTTCACCGCCGCGAGCGGACTGGCCGGCGCCGCGACCAGCCCGCTGTGGTTGTCGGCCGCGCGGATCGTGCAGGGCATCGGCGCGGGGATTCTCATCCCGCAGATCGCGGGTTTCATCCAGACGCTCTTCCGGGGGCCCGAGCGGGGCAAGGCGTTCGGCATGCTCGGCGCCGTCATCGGCATCTCGACCGCGATCGGCCCGCTGCTCGGCGGCCTGCTCGTGGTCGCCGCCGGGACCAAGGAGGGCTGGCGCTGGGTCTTCTACGTCAACCTGCCGATCGGCGTGGCGGCGCTGTTCCTGATCCGGGCACTCCTGCCGCCCGGCACCGGCCGACGCAAGGGGGAGGGCCTCGACCCGGTGGGGGTGGCACTCCTCGCCGCGGGGACGTTTCTCGTGCTCCTGCCGCTGGTCGAAGGTGACCAGACGTCGCTGTCGGACCGGGCGTGGTGGCTCGAGGGCGTCGCCGCCGTCCTGCTGGGGTGCTTCGTCCTGTGGGAGCGGGCACACCGCCGTCGTGGCGGCGATCCGGTCCTCGACCTCGACCTCTTCCGGCGCCGCTCCTACGCTCTGGGGACCGCGCTCGGGACGGCGTACTTCGCCGGGTTCACGTCGATCTTTCTCGTCCTGACGCTCTACCTGCAGACCGGTCTCGGGTACGACGCGTTGATCGCCGGCCTCATCACGACCCCGTTCGCGCTCGGCTCGGCGGTCACCGCCACGCTCGGTGGCCGCATCGTCGACCGGTTCGGCCGCGCCGTCGTGGTGGCCGGGCTGGTGCTGGTCGTCGTCGGACTGGTCGGCGTCGACGTGATCGTCGGCCACGTCGACCACGACGTCGGACTCGCTCTCGTCGGACCGTTGCTGGTGACGGGTCTGGGGAGCGGTTTCGTGATCGCGCCCAACCAGACCATCACGCTGTCCGAGGTGTCGGCCGCGGGCGGCGGGAGCGGCGCCGGTGTCGTCCAGACGGCGCAGCGGATCGGCTCGGCGGTCGGGGTCGCCGTGGTGACCGCGGTGTTCTTCTCTACGGTGGCCCAGAAGCACGGCGACTTCTCGGCAGCGCTGAGCGTCGGTATCCGGGTCGCGATCGGGTTCGTGGTGCTCGCCCTGCTGGTCGGACTGGCCGACCTCCGGCGCCCGCGTCGACGCGGCCGCCATGCCCGCTGATGTTCCCCGTTTGGACGTGATCCTGTGAGTCATCCCCGTACCGGCCGCGAAGTGCGTCTCGTCCGACGCCCGCACGGCACTCCCACACCCGAGGACTTCGCGGTTGTCGAGGTCGACGTTCCCGACCCCGGCCCGGGTCAGGTGCTGGTCCGCAACCTCTTCATGTCGGTCGACCCCTACATGCGCGGCCGGATGAACGACGCGAAGTCCTACAGCCCGCCGTTCGTGCTCGACGAGGCGATGACCGGCGCAGCGGTGGGTGAGGTGGTCGCGTCCCGGAGCCCCGACGTGGCGGTCGGCACCGTCGTGCTGCACCACCTCGGGTGGCGCGAATACGCGGTCGTCGACGCCGCACACGTACGCCCCGTCGACCCGGACGCGGCCCCCACGTTGTCGGCATACCTCGGTGTGCTCGGCATGCCCGGTCAGACGGCGTACGTCGGCCTGGTCGATATTGCGCAGATCCGTGCAGGTGACGCCGTCTTCGTGTCCGGGGCCGCCGGTGCGGTGGGCAGCCTGGTCGGCCAGATCGCCCGGCTGCGCGGAGCATCGCTCGTGGTGGGCAGCGCCGGCTCGGCGGAGAAGGTCGCCTATCTCACCGAGCGGCTCGGCTTCGACGCGGC
>DASXJE010000274.1 GCA_036497565.1 Mycobacteriales bacterium | reverse complement strand
GTCGCAACGTTCGCACGGACGTCAGTGGCGTGATGGAACAGGCTGTCCTCCACGATGCGATCCGGCCGGTGAGGAAGCCAGGCCCGTGCCGGTTGTCACCGTGACCGAGAACCTCGTCTGGTCGAAGGGAAGGGGCCTAGTGCGGCACGGCGGCAAGAGCGACGCTGCGCTCCGCGTCATCCCACTGCCGACCTTCGCCGTCGAGCTCATCAGACTTCGGCTCGATGTCCCGGGTGAGCCCTGGTGGCCGCTCTTCCCCACGACGAGCCGAAAAGGGCAGATCACCTACAGGTGGCCGGCCAACGTACGGCGAACGCTCCGCAAGGTGCGCGAACAGGTTGGACTGGAGTGGATGACCCCACACACGTGGCGGCGCACCTACGCGACGATTCTCGACGACGAGCTAACGCTGACTGACCGGATAAAGGCCGATCTCATGGGCCATGCCAAGTTCCTCAAGAACGAGTACGTCAGCCGGGGGGAGCTCCATCCGAGCGCAGCGGTTGTCGTCGACAGCGCGCTGAACGGCGGGACCCGTCGACAGACCCCCTCAGAGGCATCGCCCGCGCCGCAGAGATCACTTGCATACCTGCGTAAGGGAATATTGTCGCATGCCAGAGCCTTGCGGGTTGGCGCGATAGGGTTCGAACCTACGACCGTCAGCTTGTAAGCACTTTCGGGCTGCAAGCTATGTTCGCCAGCAAAAACGCAGGTCACGACGGAGTGCTGTCCCACTGTTATCCAGTCGAAGAACGATCACTTCCGATCGCTGTCCCCTCGCGGAGCCCGCAGAGCGGTGAAAATCGCAGTAGCCGCGAGCGAACTTACAGTGGGCCGACAGAACCGCAGTCAGCTCAACCGGTCGTACCCCGCGGCCGGCGTGCCCGGTGGGTTGTAGACCCCGGGTCGCGCGTTCGGGTTCGGCGTGCAGACCTCGCACTCGAGGCCGTCGGGGTCGCGGAAGAAAAGGCTGAGCACCGGGCCGAAGTCAGTCACGAATCCATCGGTCGCTCCGCGGGCGACGAGCCGGTCCCGGAGGGTGTCGAAGGCGTCCAGCGACGCGGCCTGCAACCCGAGGTGATCGATCCGGCCACGACCGAAGATGGGTGTCTGGCGGTCGGCCTCGGTGTTCTCCGCGATCTCGAAGACGTTGAGCTCACCGGTCACGCCCAGGTCGATGATCGACATTCGCATGCCCTCGGCGGCCCGCTGGTCGTTGGCGACCGGGGCGTCGAACACCTCGCGGTAGAACGCATGGAGGCGGTCGGTGTCGCCGGTGAGGATGGCCACGTGGTTGACGCCGTCGAGCAACATGTCGTACTCCTCAATCCGGTCGGATTCCGACCCGGCCTACGAGTCTCCCACGGTTCAGCGCACGTTCGGCCAGGGCGGTATTAGACGTCGATGAGCCGGACGAGGTCGCCGTGCTGCTTGGCATCTGATCCGTAGTTACGTGCCTACCGCGTGCATGCCAGGTCTTGGTGGGAATGAGTGAGCATCACAGGTGATCCACTGGGCACCAGAGGCACCAACGGGAAGCAGTTCGTGGACCAGCTCGTGTACTGAGCTCAACTGAAGATCGCCGTTGAGATCGCCGAGGAACCGGACCGTGGCGCGGACCCTTCATCGCGCCCTCGTCGCCGGAAGGCACCCGTCCCCGGGCCCGCACTGCGACATCAGGCGGAGCACGCTTGCCGCCTCTGCTCGAGCGGTGCGGAGGGAATGTCGCTACCTCACCGCGTCGTGGTGGGCGCCGGCGTGGCCGGTTCGGGCGAGGCAGCTCGTAGACCTGCCCGACTGCCTTGGTCAGCAACGACCCTCGCTCGCCGCGACGGTCGAGAGAACCCCCTCCAGGAGGCCGTGCACGAGCTCGCGGTAGACCACCCACCGGCCGCCGTTCTCCCCGTGCCGGAGCCAGGCACCGTCCGAGTCGGACCTGCCGCGCTGCGGGAAAGGCTTGAACTCTATTCGCGGGACGGCGTCGACCTCGGCGAATAGCTGGTACGTGTGCAGAGGTGAGCGGCCGGCTGGTGTGGGGCGCCGATGACCCACGGACGCCGGACCGTGCCGCTCCCACGCTTCCCCTCGGTCGCTCGCCGTTCGCCATCGGTGAGCCGTACGTAGTCGAGAAGTCTCTACCGGCAGGTAGCCACTCGTACAGCGCAGCCCTGTCGAAAGGTCTCTACTTACTGCGAGCTTTGTGGAGAGGTAGCTTTGCGGTTGGGCGGTGGATTTCGCGGCGTGGCTGTGGCACGTGTTCGGTGTCCCGTTTGAGGAGGACCGCCATGGTCGGAACCCGCTTCGACCCGGGGGTCGACCCCGATGTCCGGAGCGGCGCCCGGCGCGGACTGGCGATGTACTTCTCCTTCGTCGTCGCCTTCGAGATCGTGGTCTGCACCTGGGCGATTGTGCGCCCGCAGGACGCCCAGCTCTCGATTGCCGTGCTGATGTTCACCCCGGCGGCGTCGTCGATCGCCACGCGCCTGATCCGGCGGGAGGGCTTCGGCGACGTCTCCTTCCGGCTCGGCGGTCGCCGCAGTCTTCCGTGGTACGGCCTGGCGCTGGTCCTGCCGATCCTCGTCGGAGCGGTCGCCTACGGGATCGGTTGGGCCACCGGCCTCGTGGGCTTCACGGGCACCGTCGGGAGCCTGACCGCGGGCATCGGTCTGATCCTCGTCACTGCGGTGCCGCTCACGTGCATCTCCACAGCCGGGGAGGAGATCGGCTGGCGCGGCTACATGCTCACGCGGCTGATCGACGCCGGGGTGCCGCGCCCGGTGCTCGCGAGCGGCCTCATCTGGGGGGTCTGGCACCTCCCGATGGTGTTCGCCGGTTTCTACGCGGCCGGCGACTCGCGGCTGCTCTCCGCAGCCCTGATCCTCGTGTCGATCACGGCGACCAGCTTCGTCTACGCCCGCATCCGGCTGGAGACCGGCAGCGTCTGGCCTGTCGTTCTAGCGCACAGCGCCTGGAACATGATCATCCAGAATCCGTTCGACCACGCGGCTTCGGGCCCGGGGGCGACGCTGTGGGTCGGGGAGGCGGGCATCCTCACCGCGGTCGTCCTCGTCGTCGTCGCCGTGCTCGTCTCGCGGGGCCGGTGGGCCGACCTGCGCCGCCCCCCACGGCCCACGCCGCAGGACAACGATCGGGCCGCGCCGGCCCGGCCCCGCCCGACGGCGACCTGATCGACGTGTCCCTTCTGTTCATTCGTGGATTGGTGTTGTCGCGGAACGCCATCAGCGCGTTTAAGCCAGACATGCCCTTGAACGTCGAGCCGCCTGCTCCTTCTCCGAGTGGGCGCTCACGATCGCAGCGATCTCCTCTCCGTCTTCGGATGCGCTCTGAACGACGGCTGCCGGGTCACAACCGACGGGGTCCGAAGCAACAGCATCTCCGGTCGGGAACGTCGTCGGCGCGCTGAACGCGCCTCACGCAGCCGTCCTCAATGTCAACCTCACCGGACCACCTGGACATAGCTGGGCGTTATCGGTTCCCGGGCACCCGGCCGCGGGTCCGATGCGTCCTTCCCGCTGTCAGCGATCCGCGCGGATTGTGTGGTGGCGGGCCTCGCTGTCGAGGTGGTCGAGCACGCGGCCCGCGCACGTCGAGCCGGCTGCGCGTAGCCGGTCGGCGCCCTGGCGGTAGCGCTGCGCCTCCCCTGCGTGCCGAGGCCGGGTTCCTCCGGTCAGGGACTCGCCGAGCCCAGCAAATCGTCCGGGTGCTGCTCGAGGACACAGCTCTCGATGCAACGCGCGAGGAGGCTGTAGACGCACAGCCTCTCGAGCGCGTCCTGCTCGTCGAGCTCGGAGTCGACGTGCGCCGCGGTGTTGCGCACGAGCAGGTTCACTCCGGGCGCGTAGCGGGCGAGGCCGTCGCGGATTGACTTCACGGTGCGGTCGTCCGGGTTACCTGGCCAGGACGGCCGCCGACCACCAGCGCGGCACGACAGTCGAGGACCTCGTCCCGTCGTGAAAGCCGGGACCGCGGGTAGTCACGGCCTCCGACCGTCGTCACCTGATGGCGCCTGGCTCCTCGCTGGTCTCGGGAAGGAGCTGACCGTCTTCCATGACGTTCGCGCCGGGGATCTCCACGATGAAGATCGCCAGATTCTTCTTGTCCTCGCCGGTGATTTCGCACCACGCGTCGGCCAGTTCGTTGATCAGGCGAGCCCGCACCTCGGGGGATCGACCGGAACGGATGAGCCCCACCATGCGGGGGCCCTCCACGGCCTCCCCGGCGACGAAGACATTGCCGGGGGCGACCTCGGTGAACGAGCAATGCACGTAGGCGCCGGGGGCGCCGGTGACCTCCGAGTGGACCTTCGTCATCGCCGCGGCGACTTCGGCCTTGTGCGCCAACGTCGGAGCGCCGGTGGGCACGGTGAACTGGTAGAAGGGCACGACCAACCTCCACGAAGTGTTCGACTCGAATTGAGTGTGACTCTAGGACGCGCCGGTCAGAGCCACAAGCTGCTGAGACTCGAAAGATGTCTTATGATGGCGTGGTGAAGCACGACGAGCTGTCCGACGTGTACTGCTCGGTCGCTCGAACCTGGTCGGTGCTCGGCGAGCGTTGGACGATGATGATCCTGCGGGAATGCTTCCGTGGCGAGCGCCGCTACGACCACTTCCGCAGCAAGCTCGGGCTGGGCAGCAACGTGCTCAACGACCGCCTGCGGCTGCTCACCGCGGAGGGGATCCTGCAGCGCGTCCCCTATCAGGACAGCCCACCGCGTCACGAGTACCGGCTCACAGCCAAGGGCGCGGACCTCTACCCGGTGCTGCTAGCCCTCATGGCCTGGGGCGACAAGTACGAGAACGACGTTCCCCCGGTTCGGCTCATCCACCGCGCGTGCGGACACCCCGCCGAACCTCGGATGACCTGTGTGTACTGCTCAGGATCGGTGGGCTGGCGCGACATGACGGCAGATGTCCACGACGACGCGTGGTAGCGGACCTATCGCGACCTGGCCGAATACGACCGCCTCTTCGGCCTCGACGACACCACCGCGTTGGCCGGCTGACGGCCACCGCGAAGAGCCCGACCGGGCAGGAGGCCGGGCTGCCCCTGGCCCGGCTCTTGGGCGGGACCATGGATCCGGTGCCGCCATACACCAGCAACGGGCTCGGGCTCACCGACCCCGCCGGGCTCGGCGAGCAGGCGCGCGGATGATCCGGTCGCGACAAGGCCCGGACCTGCTCGCGGGGCACTGGAAGCTGCTCTCGGGCTGGGGCGCCGTCCCGCGGGCGCTGATGTGGGACAACGAGTCCGCGATCGGGTCGTGGAGGGCCGGTCGCCCGGTGCTGACCGAGGCCATGAACAGGTGCGGTAGTAGTCCACGGCCTGGAGCACATCGACGTCGGTGACACCGGCGGCACGCGCGTCCTCGGGGGAGTCCGGGAGCCACAGGAGCCGGACCGTCTCACCGTCGACCTGCATAGAGGCCTCGTCGAGCAGCCGGCCGGCGACCAGGTCGAGTGTGCCCGCCACGCCTTTGGGCGTCGCGGCCGCCATGGCGCGGAAAGCGCGACCGATGTCGCCGGGCACGACGGTGCCCCGGGCGCGAACACGGTGATCGGTCGTCGCCGCCCGAACGGCGTCACCGCCGCCGGCGCAGATACCGAGCATGCCGACGCGCTCGGGGGCGACGAACTCCTGTCGGATCACGTGGTCGACAGCCCAGCGCAGGTCGGCCTCCCGCTCGGACCGGTCCTCCGGGTCGCGCGGTTCGCCCTCGCTCTCGCCCTGGAAGGCCGGGCCGAAGGTGACCGCGACGAAGCCTCGGCGGCCAGGCGACCGCGTAGTTCGCGCCGATCTGTTCCTTCACGCTGCTGCCCGGCGTGGCGATCACCACCGCGTCACGGGCCGCCCGATCGTCGACGTCATCGGGCGGGTGCAGGTGGGCGGACAGGTCGATCGGCCCCCGCGCGATCGACACCGAGATCACCCGTCGCCCTCAGGAGTCCTCGGTCTCAAACGTGTCAGGGCTCGCCGTGCCCGTCGATCCGCCCCTGCCGCGACCGGAAGAGGGTGCGCTCAGCCTCGGATCGGCAGGCCGTGGCTAGTCACCCGGAATCGGAGAACCGTCATCGGCACACCGGCACCGTCCCGCT
>DASXJE010000273.1 GCA_036497565.1 Mycobacteriales bacterium | reverse complement strand
CCGTCATCGGTGGCGTAGCCGTCGGGCAGCGTGCCGTCGGCGATCAGTTGGTGGTAGAGCGGGCGGCGCTGCGCCTCGGAGTTGTAGTGCACGCCGTTGGAGTGCGGCAGGAAAGCCAGCCCGTTGGTGACCGGTCGCAGCGTCGGGCCGAACGAGTCGGTCGTGCCGCCCATGTGCCAGCACAAAGAACCGGCTGATACCCCGCCGAGTACGACGCCGGCCTCCCAGCACTCGCGCAGGGTCTCGTCGAGCCCGTGCACCCGCCAGACGGCGAGCAGGTTGGCGACGCTGCCGCCGCCGACCCAGATCACGTCCTGGGCCAGCAGATGCGCGCGGACGTCCTCGACGTTGGGCATCGCGAACAGCGCGAGGTGGGAGGTGCGTACGTCGGTGCCGGAGAACGCGCCGTAGACCGCCGCGTTGGTGGTGATCGAGTCGCCGGTCGCAGTGCCGATGTAGCACAGGCGCGGTCGGTCCGCGCGGCCGGCGAGCTCGAAGGCCAGGTCGAAGATCGGGCCCGGGCGCCAGTCGGTGGGGTTGCGGCCGCGGGAGAAGAAGCCGATCGACGTCGCGAGAATCGTCGGCGCGTCCGCGCTCATGCGCCGCCCCCGCTTTGCCCGCAGATCTCATGATCGTGATCGGATAAAGCCGCGAAACGCCGTACGGATCCGATCACGATCATGGACCGGGGGGCGCGGTCGGCGGGGTGGGCAGGTGCAGGCGCGGTCATGTCCGCGGATCCTGCCGTACGACGACCGCAACACTGCGGCCGGTGCCTGTGGACGACGCCTGCGGGAGGTGGCCGCGAGGACCTAGCGTTCTCGTCCATGACCTGGAGCATCCCCGGCTACACCGCAGACGAGCTGGTGGGCTTCGGCGCGACCGGCGAGGTGTGGCGGGGACGCGATCTTGCCAGCGGCGAGCGGGTCGCGCTGAAGAGACTGCGGGTCGACGATCCGGACGGGCGGAGCAGATTGCGTCGCGAGGCCGCGCTGCTCACCGCGCTCGACCATCCGCACCTGCTGCGCGTCCGCGAGCTCGTGGTCGCCGACCGGGAATGCGCGCTGGTGCTCGACTACGCGCCGGCGGGAAGTCTCGACGCGCTGCTGCGCCGGCGCGGCCGGCTGCGGCCCGGCGAGGTGGTCACCGCGCTGTCGCCGCTCGCCGCCGCGCTGGCCTACGCCCACGGCGAGGGGGTGGTGCACGGCGACGTCACTCCGGCCAACGTGCTCTTCACCGACGAGGGCCGCCCGCTGCTGGCCGACCTCGGTGTCGCCCGCGTCATCGGCGACGAGCCGACCGTGCGGGCGACGCCGGAATACGCCGACCCCGCTGTCGCCCGTGGTGTCGCTCCCGGCCCGGCGAGCGACGTCTTCGCCCTCGCCGCAGTGGCCTTCCATGCCCTCACCGGCGTCCCGCCGTGGAACGCCGCCACCCCGGAGGACACCTTCGCCGTCGCGGCGCTCGGCGCGCTGCCCGACCTGCGTGCGCTGGCGCCCGAAACACCGGAGGCCCTGGCCGAGACGCTGGAGCGGGCGTTGTCCCTGCAGCCGTCGGCCCGGGGCGGCGCCGCCGAGTTGGCCCTCGACCTCGGGCACGCCTGTACGCCGGAGCCGGTCGCACTCGGGGCTGCGTCGACGTCCGGTTCCGGCGCGCGACGGGCGGCGTTGACCCACGTCGTGCACCGCCCGGCGCCGCGCGGCGACCAGAGCACGGCCACCGGTCAACACCGGCGGCCGAAAAGACGTTCGTTCCGGCCGGTGCATGCGCTGGTCGTGGCGGCGACGGCCGTGGCCCGCAGTCGCGGGCTGCGGGCCGTCGTCCTGGGTGTCGGGGGTCTCGTACTTGCGGTGCGGTTGGGCATCGCATGGGCCGGGTCGGACCCGCCCGCCATCCCCCCGGGCGGGTCCGACCTTGCAAGCGCAACCCAGGTGGCGCAGTCGGCCGCCCCGACCCACGCAGGTCGGTCGGCCGCCGCCACCCACGCGGCCGGTACGACTGCGCCGCCGGCGTTCACCGATCGCGAGCGGCGCTGGGTCGGCGTTCTCGGGCGCCTCGACGCCCGGCGGGCGCAGGCGTTCGCGGCAGCCGACCCCGCTGCACTGGCCGCCGTCTACGGGTCCGACAGCCCGTCACTCACGGCCGACGTTACGACGGTGCGCCGGGCCGCGGCGGCGCGCCTGACGATGGTCGGCGTGCGGCACGACGTCCTTGCGCTGCACGTGTTGCACGACGACGGCGATCATGCCGTACTCGCCGTCACCGAGACGCTGTCGCCCCACACCGTGGTCCGCGGAGGTCGGCAGGTGGCACACAGTCCCACCGGGCCGGTCCGCCGCTATCGCATGGCGCTCGCCGAGACCCACGACGGATGGCGGATCGAGAGTGTCACGGCCGCCTGAGCGGCCGGCAGACTCAGGCCAGCCCGACCTCGGCCTCGAACGAACCGGCCTCCAGCCGCTCTTTGACCGCCACCAGGAACCGGGCCGCGTCCGCGCCGTCGACCAACCGGTGGTCGTAGGTGAGCGCGAGGTAGACCATCGAGCGCACCGTGATGACCTCACCGAGGTCCGGGTCGTCGATGACGACCGGCCGCTTCACGACCGACCCGGTACCGAGGATCGCGACCTGCGGCTGGTTGATGATCGGGGTGTCGAACAGCGCACCCCGACTGCCGGTGTTGGTCAGCGTGAACGTCCCGCCGCCGAGCTCGTCCGGGCTCACCTTGTTCTGCCGGGTCCGGGCGGCCAGGTCGGCGATCTTGCGGGCCAGACCACCGAGGTTGAGGTCGCCGGCGCTGTGGATCACGGGAACCATCAGCCCGCGCTCGGTGTCGACCGCGATGCCGAGGTGCTCCGCGTCGTGATAGGTGATCGTGCCGGCGTCGGTGTCGATCGAGGCGTTGAGGTTGGGGTGTGCCTTGAGCGCCTCGACGGCGGCCAGCGCGAAGAACGGCAGGAAGGACAGCCGCACGCCCTGACGCGCCTCGAAGTCGGCCTTGGCCCGCTGCCGCAGCCGGGCGATCGCGGTGACGTCGGCCTCGACCACCGTCGTCAACTGCGCGCTGGTCTGCAGCGACTCGACCATCCGCGACGCGATGACCGACCGGGGCCGGGACATCTTCTGAGTGGTGCCGCGCAGCGCAAGTGCGGACTCCGAGGGCACCGCGCGGCCGGTCGACGCGCCCGCCGTCGCTCCGGCGCTCGCCGCGGCCGGCTCGGCCGCGGCGGCCGGCTCGGGCCGGCTCGCCTGACTGCTCGCGGCGGCATCGACGACGTCCTGCTTACGGATCCGGCCACCGACGCCGGTTCCGGTGACCGTCGACAGATCCACGTTCTGCTCGGCGGCGAGCTTGCGCACCAGCGGAGTGACGTAGGCGCGCTCGGCGGCGTCGGCGCCGCCCTGCTCGCCCTCGCCCCGCGGCTGCGACGGTGGGGACGGCTGCGGCTGCGACTGCGACGACTGCTGCGACTGCTGCGGCGCCGGTGCCTCAGCCCGCTCGATCGGGCGCTCCGGCGCCGGCTGCTCTTCCCGGGCCGCCGGCCGCTCGGGTGCCGGCTCCGCGGCCGGGGCCTCCGCCGCGGGCTGCTCCTGGCGGCCGCGCTCGGCATCCTCCTGCTGGGGTGCGGCGGGCGCCTCCGCCGGAGTCTCTGGCGGCGCTTCGGCCGGTGCGCTCGACTGCTGCGCGGATTCGGCCGGGGCGGACCCGTTGTCCGACGCCGCTTCTCCGCCCGCGTCGATCAGGGCGAGTTCGACGCCGACCTCGACGGTCTCGTCCTCGCCCACCTTGATGTGGCTCAGCACTCCGGCCGCCGGGGACGGGATTTCGGTGTCGACCTTGTCGGTCGACACCTCGAGCAGCGGCTCGTCGGTCTCGACGCGCTCGCCCTCCTTCTTCAGCCACCGGGTGACGGTGCCCTCGGTGACGCTCTCCCCGAGCGCGGGCATGGTGACGGAGGTCGGCATGGTCTGGCAGCTCCTTTGTGTCTGTCCCGGCGGGTGGAAACGCTGTCAGCCGTGCGTGTGCAGCGGCTTGCCGGCGAGTGCGAGGTGGGCCTCGCCGATCGCCTCGGACTGAGTGGGGTGCGGGTGGATCAGCTGGGCGACCTCGGCGGGCAACGCCTCCCAGTTGTAGATCAGTTGAGCCTCGGCCACGAGTTCGCCGACCCGTGCTCCGACCATGTGTACGCCGAGCACCGGGCCGTCCTTCTCGGCGACCAGCTTCACCGCACCCTGCGTCTTGAGGATCTGGCTGCGGCCGTTGCCGGCGAGGTCGTAGGTGAGCGTGGTGACCTTCTCGCCGCCGTACTGCTCCTTGGCCTGTGCCTCGGTCAGGCCGACCGAGGCGACTTCCGGGTCGGAGTAGGTGATGCGCGGGACGCCCGGGTAGTTGATCGGTACGACGGGCAGCCCGGCCAGTCGTTCGGCGACCAGGATCCCCTCGCCGAAGCCCACGTGGGCCAGCTGCGGGGTCGGGATGAGGTCACCGACCGCCGAGATCGAGGGGACCGACGTGCGGCAGTACTCGTCGACGGTCACGAAGCCGCGGTCGATCGCGACCCCGGCCTCTTCGTAGCCCAGACCCGCCGAGGCCGGCGCACGGCCGACCGCGACGAGGAGCAGGTCGGCCTCGATCTGCTTGCCGTTCTCGAGCGACACCCGGACGCCGCTGTCGGTGTATTCGACGCCGCCGAACCGGGCGCCCAGCTCGTAGCCGATCTTGCGTCGGCGGAAGGCGCGCTCGAGCAGCTTCGAGCTCGCTTCGTCCTCGAGCGGCACCAGGTGCGGCAGGGCCTCCACGATGGTGACGTCGGCGCCGAATGCGCGCCAGACGCTGGCGAACTCGACGCCGATGACGCCGCCGCCGAGGATGACGACGGAATTCGGGACCTTGTCGAGAGTCAGCGCGTGGTCGGAGGAGATCACCCGGTCGCCGTCGATCGTGAGGCCGGGCAGCGTCTTGGAGACGGACCCGGACGCGAGCACCACGTGGTCGGCGTCGTAACGCCGGCCGTCGACCTCGACGGCGTTGGCGGAGACGAGTCGACCCTCGCCCTGCACCGTGGTGATGCCGCGGTTGTCGACCAGGCCCTGCAGGCCCTTGTAGAGCCGGTTGACGACGCCGTCCTTGTACTTGTTGACGCCGGCCATGTCGATGCTGTCGAACGTCGTCCGTACGCCGAACTGCTCGCTCTCGCGGGAGCCGTCGGCGATCTCGGCGGCGTGCAGGAGGGCCTTGGTCGGGATGCACCCGCGGTGCAGGCAGGTGCCGCCCACCTTGCCCCGCTCGACCATGACGACCGACATGCCGAGCTCGGCGGCCCGCAGCGCGCAGGCGTAACCGCCGCTGCCGCCACCGAGGATGACGATGTCGTGCCCTCCGGCTCCGGCGGATTCACCGGCGGTCTGCGCCACGGGGTTCTCCTCGTTCGTCGCTGATCCGATACCGAGTCGGGCCCCGGTTGTGCCAGGTGCCCGACGCCCCATCCTGTCACCTCGGATCGGGCCGACGCGATTCAGGGCGGGCCCGGCCAACCGGGCGTGATCATCGGGTCCGGGAACTCCGGCCGGGGGCCGGTTCGTCGTCTGGACAGACCCTGGGTGCCCGCGGGCTCCGAGGGTGAGGAAGGGAGGCACGGTGGGTCTGTTCCGGCGGCGGCACAAGCGACGGCCGGGGCGTGGCGGCAAGGCCGACCCGGCCGACGTCGCCCACCTGGAGCAGTTCGCCCATACCCGGGTGGGTGTCGAGGCATTTGTCGAGCCGCCGACCACCGTGACCGAGACCACCGTCGTCCTCGTCGCCCAGAGCGGCGAATGGACCCGGCGCCGGGTCGGCAGCGCCGATTCGGCCCGCAGCCTCGGCCGGCGACTCGCCATCCCGGTCTACGACGTCGCCGCCACCGGTTACCCGCAGCGGATGCGGCAGTGGACCGCCCAGCGCAAGGCCAGCGGCGAGACCGGCGTACCGGGCCTCGAAGGGCCGTCCGTCTAGCCGGCGGCGATGTCCTCCAGAGCGGCGATCATCGTGCGCACCGGGACGCCGGTCCCCCCGGCCGGGGTGTAGCCCCAGGCCGAGCCGGGGTTGTACGCCGGGCCGGCCACGTCGATGTGCGCCCACTCCACCCCGGGTGCGACGAACTCGCGCAGGAACGCTCCCGCGACGAGCATGCCGCCGGCCCGGTCCTTGGCCACGTTGGCCAGGTCGGCGACCGGGGAGTCCAGGCCTCGGCGCAGTTCCGGCGGCAGCGGCATCGGCCAGGCGTCCTCGCCGGCGCGGTTCGCCGCGGCGGCGACCTGGTCGCGGAAGTCGTCGCTGCCCATGACCCCGGCGGTCCGGTTTCCCAGCGCCACCGTCTGGGCGCCGGTGAGGGTCGAGGTCTCGATGAGGTACGCCGGTTCGTCCTCGCAGGCCCGCGCGATCGCGTCACCGAGGATCAGCCGGCCCTCCGCGTCGGTGTTGAGCACCTCGACCTTCGTCCCGCCGTACATCGTGAGGACGTCGCCCGGCCGGTAAGCGTGCCCACCCGGCAGGTTCTCCGCGATCGGCACCGTGGCGGTGATCTCGATGGGCAGCTTGAGCGCAGCGGCGGCGGTGATCGTCGCGATCACCGCGGCGGCGCCCCCCATGTCACCTTTCATGTGGTGCATGTTGGCGGCGGGCTTGATCGAGATGCCGCCCGAGTCGAAGGTGATCCCCTTGCCCACCAGCGCCACGCGCTTCTTCGCCCGCGGCCCCTTGTAGTGCAGCCGTACCACCCGGGGAGGCCGCTCGGAGCCACTTCCGACGCCGAGCACTCCGCCGTAGCCGGCCTTCGCGAGGGCCTTCTCGTCGAGCACCTCGACGTCGAGGCCGGCGTCCTTGCCGGCCGCCTGGGCGCGGCCGGCGAGCTCGGCGGGGTAGAGGTCGTTGGGCGGGGTGTTGACCAGGTCGCGGCACAGGGTGACGGCCTCGGCGATCGCCGCCGCCCGCGCGACGGCCTCCTTGGCGGCCTTGTCCCGCGCATGGCGGACGACGAGCTGGATCGCCGACGGCGGTCGCGGATGGTCCTCCGTCGTTCGCCGGTAGTCGGTGAAGTCGTAGGCGCCGAGCAGAGCGCCCTCGCCCGCGGCCTGCAGGATGTCGGCGGTGCCGTTGCCCTCGATCAGCGGCAGGGTGGATGCGATCGTGGCGCGGCCGGTCAGGGCACGGCTCGCGGCGCCGGCCGCGCGGCGCACGAGTTCGGGGGAGAAGGCGGCGCCGTCGGCGGGCGCCGGGCCGAGCCCGGTGGCGGCGACCACCGGCGCGGGCAGGGCGCCGAGGGTGGCGAGCGTGGTCACCTCGCCCTCCTTGCCGGTCGCCCCGAGCGCGATAAGAGCCTCGGCGAGCCGGCCGTCCAGGGCGGAGTCGATCGCGCCGGTCCCGGCGGTCAGTACCGGCCCGCGGGGTCCCTTCGCCACTCCGACGACGATCGCATCGACGCGTAGGGACTCGGGGGACTTGTCGGTCAAAGTCAGGGTCGCCATGTCGCGATGCTATGCGCACGCCGTCGGCGGCCGGACGCTCGGTAGCGTCGCGGTCATGAGCGCACTTGCGAGATCGCCGCTGTACGAACGGCATGTCGCCCTCGGCGCAAAGCTCGCCGACTTCGGCGGCTGGGAGATGCCGATCGAATACACCGCGTCCGGCGGCGGGGTCATCAAGGAACACACCGCTGTCCGGGAGGCTGTCGGCCTCTTCGACGTGTCGCACCTCGGGAAGGCGGGGGTGCGCGGACCGGGCGCCGCGGCTTTCGTCAACGCGTGCCTGTCCAACGACCTGGGCCGCATCCAGCCGGGCAAGGCGCAGTACACGCTGTGCTGCGACGACCCGACGGGCGGCGTCGTCGACGACCTGATCGCCTATCTGCACGGCGACGACGACGTGTTCCTGGTGCCCAACGCCGCCAACACCGCCGAGGTCGTACGCCGGCTCAAGGCAGCGGCGCCGGCCGGCATCGAGGTGTCCGACGAGCACACCGGCTACGGCGTACTCGCCGTGCAGGGCCCGCGCTCACCCGAACTGCTCGGTCGGCTCGGTCTCCCGGCCGACCACGACTACATGAGCTTCACGGTGTCCACATTGGACGGTCGGGAACTGGTCGTCTGCCGAACCGGCTACACCGGCGAGCACGGCTACGAATTGATTCCGCGCTGGGACGACTCCGGCCCGCTGTGGGACGTCCTGCTCGACGCCGGTGCCGACCTCGGTCTACGCCCGTGCGGACTCGGCGCCCGCGACACCTTGCGCACTGAGATGGGCTACCCGCTGCACGGCCACGAGTTGTCGTTGGACGTCACGCCGGTGCAGGCGCGCAGCGGGTGGGCGGTGGGATGGAAGAAGCCGCAGTTCTGGGGCCGGGAGACGTTGCTGGCCGAACGGGAGGCCGGACCCCGCCGCCAGATGTGGGGCCTGGAGTCGCTGGACCGCGGTATTCCGCGGCCGGGTATGACGGTGCGGGCCGGCGACCGCCCGGTCGGCGACGTGACGAGCGGCACGTTCTCGCCGACGCTGCGTCGCGGCATCGGCCTGGCTCTGCTGGCCACGGACGCCGGGATCGACGAGGGTGCCGAGGTCGCGGTCGACGTACGCGGCCGGCCGTCGGGCATGCGGGTGGTCAAGCCACCGTTCGTGCCCGCCCACGTCCGCTGATCTCCCGCCCGCAGTTCGGCGATCAACACCGGATCTGGCCGCCCGGTCGCGTACCTTCCGATCATGATCACGGCGCTGAGGGACCAGACCGGGATGCAGCGGGTGACCCAGGCGATGGGCGCGGTGACGGCCGCGTACGGCGGCTTGGTGATCGCGGCCCCGCGCGTCTTCGCCCGCCAGCTCGGTTACGACGGCCCCGGCGAACCCTCGTCGGCGGTACGGATCGTGTGTGCGTCGCTCGGCGCCCGCGACGTCGTGAGCGGGGTGTCGATGATCGTCGCGCCGCCGGGCAGGGCGCGGTGGGCGGCGCTGGGAGCGCGATGCGTGGCGGACCTCAGCGACGCCGTGGTGTTCGGCACGCTGCTCCCGTCGCACAAGGCGCGCACGAAGGTGGCCTTCGTCGCGGCCGGGTGGGGTGTCCTCTGCGGACTGTCCGGGGTGCTCGGCTCTCACTCACGCAGCGCCTGACTGATCCGCGCTGCCTGCCGGGTGAGGTGGTGACGTTCGGCCAGGTTGGAGGCGGACCCGGCGGCCTCGGCATACAGCCGTGCCGCGGTCGGTAGGTCACCCGCCTTCTCGTGGAGGTACGCCGAGGCGGCGGTGTGGCGCGGTAGCCCGGGATCGACCGTGGCCAAGGCCGCGAGGCCCGCGCCGGCGCCATCGGCCTCGCCGATCGCGACGGCCCGGTTGAGCTGCACGACCGGGCTGCCGGTGAGCCGGAGCAGTTCGTCGTACCAGCCGACGATCTGTACCCAGTCGGTCTCCTCGGCGCGCGGCGCGTCGGCGTGCAGGGCCGCGATGGCGGCCTGTGCTTGGAACTCGCCGAGTCGGTCGCGACCCAGCGCTGTCTGCAGGACTGCGACGCCCTCGGAGATGAGTGAGGTGTTCCAGCGGGAGCGGTCCTGCTCGGCCAGGGGAACCAGGCTGCCGTCGCGCCGGGTCCGCGCCGGTCGCCGAGCATGGTGCAGCAGCATCAACGCCAGCAGCCCCGCGGTCTCCTCGTCATCGGTCACGGACGCCAGCTGCCGGGTGAGCCGGATGGCCTCGGCGGCCAGGTCGACGTCGCCGGTGTAGCCCTCGTTGAAGACCAGATAGAGCACCCGTAGCACCGTCGCCAGGTCGCCCGGCTCCTCGAACCGCACGTCACGGACCGTGCGTTTGGCCCGGCTGATCCGCTGCGCCATTGTTGCATCCGGCACGAGATAGGCCTGGGCGATCTGCCGGGTGGTCAATCCACCGACGGCGCGCAGCGTGAGGGCCACCGCGGACGCCGGGGTCAGTGACGGATGGGCGCAGAGGAAGAAGAGCTGCAGCGTGTCGTCGGCGGTCTCGGTGGGGCCGGAGGACGGT
>DASXJE010000272.1 GCA_036497565.1 Mycobacteriales bacterium | reverse complement strand
TACGACGGTGCGGGGCGCGTCCAGCAGCGCGAGATCGGATCTCGGGTCACCGTCGTAGACGACGACGTCGGCCGGTGCACCCTCGGTCAGGCCGTCGAGTCCGAGGTAACTCCTGGCTGCCCACGAGCCGGCGGCGAGCGCGTCATGCGGCGACATGCTGGTCGCGGCGAGCGCGCGCACCTCGTCGGCGACCCGACCGTGCGGGCGCGAATCGGTGCCGGCCAGAAGCGTCACTCCCGCCTCGACCGCCGCGGCCGCCAGCTCACCATGAGCGCTGGCGCCGTCGACGAACCAGGTCTTGCGCGGACCGTCCGGACGGGCGAGCGCCTGCCGCAGCGACGACGTGATCACAAGCAGCGTCGGGGTGAGCGCCGTACCCTGGGCCGCCATCTGCGACAGCAACCCGGCGTCGAGGCACATGCCATGCTCGAGCGAGTCGGCGCCTGCGGCCACCGCGGTGGCACCACCGCTTGCCACCTGGGAATGTACGGCGACCCGTCCACCGACGGCGTGCACCCGGGCGACCACGTCGCGGAGCACCTCGACCGGAACGGGCGGGTCGTCCGGTCCCCAGTCTCCGATGAGCTTGACCCACCCGCTGCGCATCGCTTGCGCTGCGGCGACATCCGGTAGTTCAGACAGGTCGGCGCGACGCCCCCACCCGTCGAAGAACTGCCCGTGCTGAGCGATCCACAGGCCGGCGTGGACCGCCCGTGGGACGTCGTCGTCGCGTCCGAACCAGTCCGGCGGGTCGCCCGCAAGTCCCGGTGAACGGACCATGGTCACGCCTGCGGCAAGGTGTTCTCCGAGATCCCTGCGCAGCAGATCCTCGTCGAAGGGATCGCCCGGATTCTCTGCGCCGGGGTGTGTGTGGGCATCGACCAGGCCCGGAAGCAGCCATCCCTCGCCGACCAGCTCGGCGTTCGGCGCCGGATCGGTGGTCCATCGGTCACTGTCGGCGTAGAGGTCGACGAACTCGCCGTCGGGCAGGGCCCGCCCGCGCACCCGGAGAACGGTCATCGCCGGCACTCACCCCTTCTCGTTGCCCAGGACCGGATGGGCGACCATGTCTTGAGAGATCAAGCCGTCAGACTAGGAGCGACCGGTGGAGATCGGAAGACGTCTCGACGGCGGCAACACGACGCATTGCAGCCGCCGGCGATCCGGCGTACGAGTGGATGGTCAAGCAGGGCGTCCATCGATCGCTGGAGACCGCCGTCCGCGAACTCGACGACTTTCCACCGGCGAATGGCGTCAGCCCTTGAGCCCGGTCGTGGAGATCCCTTCGACGAGGAGCCGTTGAAAGGCGATGAAGAAGCCGAGGATCGGCAGTAGCGACAGGAACGACATCGCCATCAGCTGACCCCACGACGACTGGCTCGTGCTGTCGACGAAGGAGCCGAGCGCGACCGGGACGGTGTAGGACTGCACCTTCCCGCCGAGGTAGAGCAACTGCGAGAAGAAGTCGTTCCAGGTCCAGATGAAGGTGAAGATCGCCGTGGTCGCGAGCGCCGGCACCGTGAGCGGCAGGACGACCCGGAGGAAGAGCCGGTACGGACCGCACCCGTCGATCTTCGCGGAGTCGTCGAGCTCGTTCGGGATCGTGCGGATGAACTGGACGAGGAGAAAGACGAAGAAGGCGTCCACCGCGAGGAACTTCGGCAGGACGATCGGCGCGAACGTGCCTACCCAGCCCAGGTGCTTGAAGAGCACGTACTGCGGCACGATCGTCACCTGGAACGGCAGCATGATCGTCACCAGCATCAGCCCGAACAGCGTCCGCTTCAACGGGAAGGTCAACCGGGCGAAGGCGAAGGCAGCCAGCGTGCACGAGACGAGGTTGCCGAGCACCGCGAGCACGCACAGCACGATCGAGTTGAGGAAGAACCCGGTGAAAGACGTACCGAGCGCCGACCAGCCCTGTGTGTAGTTGGAGGTGATGGCATGGCTCGGGATCAGGCTGATCTTGCCGAAGATGTCGCTCTCGGGCTTGAACGACGACGAGATCATCCACAGCAGCGGATAGAGCATCAGTACGGCGCCGGCGATGAGCAGCAGGTGCAGGACGCTCCGCGGCCACGTTCGAAGGATGTTCATGCCGTCACCTCGCCTGGTCCTGGTAGAACACCCAGTAACGCGACGTGCGGAACAACCCGCCGGTGAAGAGCGCGATCACCGCGACCAGGATCCACGCCATCGCCGCCCCGTAGCCCATGTGCAGCTCGCCGAAGGACTGCTGATAGAGGTAGAGCGTGTAGAACAGCGTACTGTCCACCGGTCCGCCGGTGCCGCCACTGACGATGTAGGACTGGGTGAACGACTGGAACGCCCCGATCATCTGCAACACGAGGTTGAAGAACACCAGCGGGGTCAGCAGCGGCAGGGTGATCCGCCAGAACTGCTGGATCGGGCCGGCCCCGTCGACGCGGGCCGCCTCGTAGAGGTCGTGCGGCAGCTGCCGCAGGCCCGCAAGGAAGATGATCATCGGTGAGCCGAACTCCCACACCGCGAGCAGGATCAGGGTGTAGATCGCGGTGTGCGGGCTCGTGATCCAGTCCGGCGGGTTGTGCCAGCCGAGGTGGCGAAGGACCGCGTTCACCGCCCCGTCCCCGGAGAAGAGCTGCCGCCAGACCACGGCGACGGCGACGCTCGCGCCGAGCAACGACGGGACGTAGTAGATCGCGCGATAGATGTTCAGGCCCCGAAGACCTCGGTTGAGGAGTACGGCGAGCAGCAACGCGAACGCCAGCTTCAGCGGCACGGAGATGAAGACGTAGACCAGTGTCACGCGTACCGACTGCAGATAGCGCTCGTCGGCGAAGAGGTTGACGTAGTTCTGCAGGCCGATCCACCGGGGGGCGGACAACAGGTCGTACTTGGTGAACGAGAGATACAGCGATGCGAGGACCGGCCCGAGGGTCAGCCCGACGATGCCGACCAGCCAGGGCAGCAGGAAGACATAGCCGGCCACCGCCTCTTTCCTGCGCCAGCTGTTACGACGCCGCCCGCCTCCGAGGCGGGGAACCGCGCGGTCCGGGGCCTCGGTCGCGACAGCAAGATTCGACTGCTGGCTCACGACTCCAGGGCCTTCTCCGCGTCTCCCATGAATTTCGTGGCCGCCGCTGCGACGGACACATGTGAGAGCGCGATCGACTGGGACGCGCGTTGGAGTGCCTCGCCGACGGCGGCCGAGTTCGACGGATCGAGCTGCGTCTTCGCGCGGCACTTCGCGATGTTGTCGGTGAGGAACTGGACCTGGAGCGCATCGTAGGGCTTCAGGCTCGGCTTCAAGATGCCGCGCGCCTTCGCCGAGGCCGGTACGCCGCGCTCGACGCCGAGGATCTTGAGCGCGGCTGGATCGTGCTCGAAAAACTGGATGAACTTCGCCGCCACGTCCGGGGCCTTGGACTTTGACGAGATGCTGAAGAACTGCGACGCCTGGACGTAGTCGCCGGCCTGCTTCCCGCCGCTCGGGCACCGCATCATCCCGAGTTCATCCTTCGTCAGGATCTGGTACTGGCCGAGGAAGTTGGACCAGGCGAAGGTGAATGCGGCCTTGCCCTGCACGATCGGCGCGGCGTCGGCCGCGGTGTTCTGGATCTCGGCGGCGACCACGTCGCCCGGCGTGATCAGGTTGGCCTTGCGGAGCCCGGCCCAGTAAGCGAACCACTGCTGCACGTCGGCGAGCGTGAAGGCGATCTTCCCGTCCTTCGTGTACGACTCGGGCCGCCGCTGCCGGACCCAGACGCCGAACGCGTCGCCGGCGCCGCCGTCGCTCGCGTCGTCGATAGGCCAGGCGCTCTTCGGGAGCTTCTCCCTCAGCTGCCGCACGTAGGTTGCGAAGCTCTCCCAGGTGAGGTCGGCCGGCGGCAGCGGCATCCCTGCCTTCTTGATCATGGTCTTGTTGTAGATGATGCTGGGCATGTTGCCGCCGTTGGAGACGGCGTAGAGCTTGCCGTCGACCTGCCCCTGTGCCAGCTGGCCCTTGTCGTAGTCGCCGACGTCGATGGTGCCGTTGTCGGTGTACTTCGTCAGGTCGAGCAACTGGCCTTTGTGCATGTACTGCGGCACGTATCCGCCGCCGAGCTGGATGATGTCTGGCAGCCCCCCGCCGGCCGCCTCGGTGTTCAGCTTCTGGAAGTAGGGGTCGATGTCGGAGAAGCTCGCCGTGATCTTGTCCTTGGCGTTCTTCTTCTCGAAGAGCTTGATGACCTCTTGCGTGCGCTTGGCCCGGTCGCTGCCGCCCCACCAGGCCGCCTCGATGGTCGTACCGCCGCTCGAGCTGCCGCCTCCCCCGCCGGCGAGGCCGCTGCACGCGTCCAGAAGGGGAATGGTGACCGCGCCGATGCCGAGGCCGGCACCGGCGCGGATGAAGTCGCGGCGAGTGAGCATTTCTGCGCTGCCTTTCACGTTTTCGAGCCGAATGCGGCTAGGCGGGGGGACGTCGCGGCGGAATCGGCTGCAGGATCGCCCGCCGGGCCGGGGTGAGCCTGGACAGCAACTCCTCGGAGTACTGGTAGCCGCCGCGGGTCGCACCCCAGACCGGGCCGTAGCGGTAAATGACCGTACGGCGCTCACCGTCGGCCTTCGTGCGGGATGCGGCGCCATGGGCGATGGTGTCGGTGAAGACCAGGGCGTCACCCTTCTTCAGTTCGGGCTGAACGACGCCCACCATGGAGTCCATCCGCTCGGACTTGAATTCGGCCGCCTGCGGATGCGGGAAGTTGGACTTGTGGCTGCCCGGGATGACCAGCGTTCCGCCGTCGCCAGGACCGATGTCGGTGAGCGCGACCAGGACATTGACCTGCCCACAGCGGAAGACGCCGTCGACGTAGCGGTACTGACCGCGGATCGCCTTGCGGTAGCCGCCGGAGTGCACCTGCAGGTAGCCGCCTTCACCCCGGACCGCGGCGAAGCATTCGTCGATGAAGAGCCCCTCGACGTAGGACTCCGCCTCGCCGGCATAGCGGTACATGTAGTTGATCCAGGACGGGTGGTCGATGAGCCGCTCGAACGGCTCCCCGCCCTCGACCACGTTCTGCAGTTCCAGCCCCTTGCCGGCGTCCTTAGCACCCGGGCTGCGGTGCACGTTGCCCCACCATTGGCCGGGTTCGAGCGGTGGCACCGTGTCCAGGGCCCCGTTCAGATCGCTCACGAGCTCGGGTTCCACCGCCTGCTCCAGCACGATGTAGCCGTTGAGATCGAACAGGTAATCCTCCATGGCGCTCGGCGTCGCCGCCGTTCGGATCACCTCTTGCTGTGTGGTCATGCCCGTACGAGCTCCCGTCGCGTCACAACAGAGGAAGGCGCTTTCCAACGGGCCGAGACTGTAGCCCGCATGCCGCCGCCTTTCAAGGGGCAGGCGTCCAGTTCGGATACGCGAACTCGGCCGCCAAATCAGCGTCTCGGACGGCCCGCCGCGTGGTTCGCCAGCGTGAACGGGAGTTCTCACGATCGGTCCGGTGGTCTATGTTGCCAGCCGACGCTTCTCCGCTGCCCGATGAGATGAGGGTGTTGTCGTGGCCGAATCCGTGAAGTCCACCGAGCGGGCGTTGCGCGTCATCGAACTGCTCACCGGCGAGGCGAGCCTGGACTTCTCGGCGATCTGCGCGCAGCTGACCCTTCCCAAGAGCAGCGCCCACGCGCTCCTCGCGACCATGCGCGACATGGGTTTCATCCATTTCGACGAGGTGACGCGTCGCTTCAGCCTGGGCCCGCGATTGTGGGAGGCCGGCCAGGCCTACATCGAGAAGCTCGACATCGCGCGGCTGGCGGACCCCTACATGCGCCGGGTACGTGACCAGCTGGGTGAGACTGTGCAGCTGGCGATCCTCGACGGCATCGAGAACGTCTACGTCGGGAAGATGGAATCCGCGCACGCGCTGCAACTCGTCAGTCGGCTCGGATCACGGCTGCCGGCCTACACGACCGGCCTCGGCAAGACACTGCTGGCCGCATTGCCCGACGCGGAGGTACTGCGTCGACTCAGGGGAATCGACATGAAGCGGTTCACGGCCCGGACCATCACCGATCCCGACAGACTGGTCGCCGAGCTGGAGAAGATCCGGCGGCGCGGATATGCGACCGACACCGGCGAATACACCGAGGGCGTCTACTGCCTGGCCTTCCCCGTCAAGGCACCCACCGGGACGGTCGCGGCGATGAGCGTGTCGATCCCCGAGGTGCGGGTGACCGCGGAGGTACGCCGCCGCGCGGCCGCGGTCATGATCGCCGAGACGGGTGCCCTGTCCCGGCAACTCGGGGCGTCCGACGCCGCAGCCAACCCGGCGGCGATGGTGGCGTCGCTGTGAAGATCGTGTCGATCAGAGCGGTCCGCGATGAGAGCCGCCGGGGCGACGGGGCCGGGCATCCGGCGGCCCGACGGGCGCCGTGGACGGCAGCCGGTCCGGTGGCCGGTCCGATGTCGGGCTACCCGCGCTACGCCGCGTACCGGCCGGACTGGACACCGACCTGGCCCTCCTTCGGATGCGTCGTCGAGGCCGAGGACGGAACCGTCGGGTTCGCCGCAGCCTCCCACGGCCGACCCGTCGCGGCCATCATCGACGACTACCTGGGCCCGCGGCTGGTCGGCGAGGACGTGCTCGCGACCGAGAAGATCTACGACATGGCGGTACGGATGTGCGCGCCGTTCGGCGCCGCCGGCCTCGCGTCGTACGCGGTCAGCGCCATCGACCTGGCGCTCTGGGACCTGAAGGGCAAGCTGCTCGGGCTCCCTGTCTACGAGCTTCTCGGCGGTCCTGCCCGCGACGACCTCGTCTGCTACGCGACCGGCGCAGACAGCGACTGGTACGCCGAGCTCGGATTCCGGGCAGTCAAGCTTCCCTGTCCCTACGGACCGGCCGACGGTCTCGACGGGCTGCGCCACACCGTCGACCTGGTCGCCCGGACCCGCGAGCAGCTCGGTGACGAGGTCGAGCTCATGCTCGACTGCTGGATGGCGTTCGACGTGGACTACACCGTCCGGCTCGCCGAGGCGTTGCGCCCCTTCCGGCTCCGGTGGATCGAGGAATGCCTGCCGTCGGACGACCTGCTCGCGCACGCAGCACTCCGCCGTCGGCTGCCCTGGCAGACCCTGGCCACCGGCGAGCACTGGTACGGCGTGCCCGCCTTCCAGTACGCCGTCACCGAAGGACTCGTCGACATCCTGCAGCCCGACATCCAGTGGGTGGGCGGGCTGACACCCCTCCGCCAGATCTGCGCGCTCGCGGCTGCGGGCGGGGCCGCCGTCATCCCGCATGCCGCCGGAAATACGCCCTACGGCCAGCACGCCTGCCTCGGACTCCCCGGCATCCCCTGGACCGAGCTGTTCGTCGGCAGTGCCCCAGGGGTGCCGCTGGCGGAGGTCAACAACACCCCTGCGCTGCCGACGCCGGTCCGCGGGCGGATCCGGCCGTCGACGGCTCCGGGGTTCGGGGTCGACATCGATCCGGGGCTGCTGCGTCCCTTCTTCGATTAGGACGACGTGTCGACCGTCGACCGACGTGCTCTCGTCGCCCGCCACAGCCCCGTCGTCAGCGGGATCGGCGCACGCTCACCCCTCTCCGTCGGCAACGGCGAGCTGTGTTTCACCGTCGACATCACCGGGCTGCAGTCGATCCCGGCCGCCTACCCGCTCGCCGGCAGGTACGGCGGCGCGGACGGGACGATGCTCGGGACGCAGGCCCAGTGGGGTTGGCACAGCAGCCCGGGCCCCTACTCCGACAAGGACCTGCTCGGTTCGCTCCGGGAGTATCGGACACCGCACGGCCCGGTGCCTTACGTGGACATGCACGAAGAGGTCGACCCGCACGACGGGACTCCGGCCGAGCGCTGGCTCCGCGCCAATCCGCACCGGCTGGACCTCGCGCGGGTCTCGCTCGTCACCCTCGCGGACTCGTCCGTCGAGGCGATCGGCCCGGATCGGATCAGCGCGCCGCACCAACGACTCGACCTGTGGTCCGGTGTCCTCGAGAGCACCTTCGACCTCGACGGCCACCGCGTCGACGTGACAACTGCGTGTCACCCGCAGCTCGACATGCTCGCGGTTCGGGTGCGGGCGGCGCAGCCACTCGCGGGCCGGCTCGCCGTACGGCTCGCCTTTTCCTACGGCTCCGAGGACTGGTCGAATGCCGCCGGTTGGGCACACCGCGACGCGCACACCACGCGACTCGACGCGGGATTCCCGGACCACCACATCGAGCGTCGGCTGGACGACTCTCGCTACGCCGTCACCCTCGCTGCACCCGCGTCGACGGTCGTCCAGTCAGCCGCCCACGAAGTCGTCGTCGGCAACGACGGGAAGTCACTCGACCTCGTCGTCGGATTCGCGGCGGAGCACTCGCGGCGGCGGCTTCCGTCGGTGGAGGACGTCCTCGGTGCTTCGCGGGAGCATTGGCCACGTTTCTGGATGAGCGGCGCGGCAGTCGAGCTCGCCCAAAGCAAGGATCGGCGCGCACCCGAGCTGGAGCGGCGAATCGTTCTGTCCCAGTACCTCACCGCGATCCAGTGCGCCGGTTCGATGCCGCCTCAGGAGACCGGCCTGACCGCCAACAGCTGGCGCGGCCGCTTCCATCTGGAGATGCACTGGTGGCATGCCGCGCACTTCGCCCTCTGGGGTCGCGCGGGACTGCTCGAGCGCAGTCTGGGCTGGTATTTCTCGGCCCTTCCAGCCGCCCAGGAGACCGCGCAGCGCCAGGGATTGCAAGGCGCCCGGTGGCCCAAGCAGGTCGGCCCGAACGGTCGGGAGAGTCCCAGCTCCATCGGTCCTTTCCTGCTCTGGCAGCAGCCGCACCCGATCTATCTCGCCGAGCTGGTCCGGCGGGCCGCGCCGGATGCCCGTTCTGCTCGCCGGGTCGTCGAGCGCTACTACCCGATCGTCGAGCAGTCCGCGTCGTTCATGTCCGACGTCGTCGCCGCGGGCGAAGGAGGCTACGAACTCGGGCCGCCGCTCGTGCCGGCGCAGGAGTCGTACGCCGCCACCCGGGCCGATGCCCGCAATCCCACCTTCGAACTCGCCTACTGGTCCTGGGCGCTCGATGTCGCGTGTCGGTGGCGGCGGCTGCACGGCGGCGAGCCGGATCCGCGGTGGGCCGAGGTGAGCCGCGGGATGGCCCGACCACGGATCCGCAACGACACCTACGCCGCCTTGGACGTCGCGCCGTACACCGTGCGCACCGACCACCCGTCGATGCTCTACGCACTCGGCTTCGTGCCGCCGACACCACTGATCGAGCCGGACACGATGCGCAGGACGCTGTACGACGTCCTCTCCGACTGGGAGTGGGATAGCACCTGGGGTTGGGACTTCCCCGCCATCGCGATGACCGCGGCCCGTGTCGGGGAGCCCGGGATCGCCGTCGACGCACTCCTGATGCCTGTCGCCAAGAATCGCCACCTGCCCAACGGCCACAACTTCCAGACCGGATCGCTGCCCCTCTACCTCCCCGGCAACGGTGGACTCCTGGCCGCGGTCGCCCTGATGGCCGGTGGCTGGGATGGCGCCGGCGGCGGATCTGCGCCGGGCTTTCCGCAGGACGGGTCGTGGACGGTCCGGCACGAGGGCTTCGTGCGGTCGCCGTAGGACCCGGCGACGCGTCATCGTCTACGCAGCGAGAGAGCTACCGCGCAATACCGGACATGCGGTAATCAACGCGTGACACATCGCTCACCGGAAATTCGTCAGTCCCGCCGGCGTCCCGCTCGCTCCTGTGGTTATTCAGGACCTGAACTATCCGTTCCTTCTCAGCCTGAGTGGTGGGAACGGCCCCGGGATCGTCGCTGGTAAATGCCTGCAGATCAGTGATTTTGATCGACACCTCGACCGACCCCTCCCCGGATTAGCGTGCGAGCCGACGGCAACTCTGCCGGGACCAGGAAGCGATACCCAGCCATCACGGCGGGATCAGGGCTGACTTCCTAGCCACCCGTGAGAGTACGGTGCCGAACGCTCAGGCGGTAGTCCCGGGACGGAGATGATTTGCGATGTTCACCTGTAACACATAGTTGACTGGTCAACTGCCGGTGCTTTTGGTTGGCAACCAGAGTTGACGACTACCGGTGAATTCGATGATCAATTTCGGTCCTGCCAATAGATCTTGCAGTTCACGGAATTTGTCGGACGGAATTATTTCGTCCTCCGGATGCGGCCGTCGGCAGACGTCCTCACCGGCCGGACGTGCGCAGGTCGGCGCCGCAGCCGGCGCAAACCCGCGCCGACGTCGGCACGTCGCGGCGACACTCGGGACAGTGGAACTGCGGCGCACGGCCCATCGGCACCGTCGGCGGCGTACCGCCGCGCGCGAGCAACGGTCGCCGCCACGCCCGCCAGATCCGCCGACCTACGTCGCTCATCATCGCCCCATGGTCGATCAGGCTGGCCGCCCCTCGCAATGGCCCGGCGACGTCCGCAGGGCAATTCGGTTGTTCGCCCGCGCCACGATAGGCAGGCTCCCCTGGTGACCGACTGGAGCACCCCTGCCGCCTGGTACGACGTCATGAACCCGTGGGGCCGGAGCGACGACTTCTACCTCGGGCTGGTGATGTCCGCAGGCCGGGTGCTCGACGTCGGATGCGGCACCGGCCGTCTGCTGCACCGCGCCCGGGACGCCGGGCATGCCGGACGGTTGTGCGGCCTCGACCCGGATCCCGCGATGCTCGATCAGGCTCGGACCAGATCGGACATCGAGTGGGTGCTCTCTGACGCCGCATCGGCGACCTGGGATCGCGAGTTCGATCTCGCAGTCATGGCAAGCCACGCGTTCCAGGTGTTCATCGGCGACGACCAGCTCCGATCCTCACTCGCGGCGATCCATGCCGCGCTCGTCGACGGTGGCCGCTTCGCCTTCGAGACGCGCCATCCGCTCGCCCGCGCGTGGGAGGGGTGGAACACCACCTTCGAGGTGGCCAACGCCGACGGGGATGTCGTGACCGTCGGGTATCAGGTGCAGGAGGTCGCCGGCGACGTGGTCCAGTTCACCGAGTCCCTGTCGGGGCGATGGTGGGATCACCCGGAGGCGGAGGTCGGCTCGCTGCGGTTCCTGGCGCCGGACCGACTCGCGGCTTTCCTACACGACGCCGGGTTCGTCATCGAGGTGCAGTTCGGCGACTGGAACCGAGGCCCGCTCACGCCGAGCAGCAAAGAGATGATCACGATCGCCCGACGGTCCTGACGCCCGCAGCTAGGTGCTGGTCGGCTGGAACGTCCCCACGCAGACCTTGTTGCCCTCGGGGTCGGCGAGGACGGTCGTCCCTGGCGCCTTGTTGTCGTCGACGATCACGGCACCGGCCGCCATTGCGGCGGCGATGCGTCGCTCCGCGGCGTCGCTGGCCTCGCTGATTGCGGTGACGAAACGGGTGCCGGCGCGTAGGTCGTCAATGACGAATCGGGCGTGGATTCTCCTGACTGCACTGCCCGGGACCCGAGCGTATGGTCGGTTGCGGACGAAAGGCTTCCTCGATGCGATGAGCAATGACGTGGGCCCGGTCGGACGTGCGCTGCTCGCGCTCGAGGCGATCCAGGCGGCACCGGGCATCACCGGCGCCCGGCTCGCCGGCCGGCTCGGCGTGACCGATCGGGCCGCCCGCCGCTATGTCGCGGTGCTGCGCGAGGCAGGAATCCCGGTCGAGTCGGCCAGCGGTCCGTACGGCGGCTATCGGATCGGACGCGGCGCACGGATCCCCCCGCTGATGTTCAGTACGCCCGAGGCGCTCGGTCTCGTGATGGCGGTGCTGCAGGGCTGGCACGGATCGGTCGAAGCAGACCACCCGGCCGCGACCGCGCTCGCCAAGATCTTGCGCGTGCTACCGGCCGCAACCGCCGAGGCGGCCGAGGCGATGCGTCACGTGCGGGCGCAGAACCCGAACGACATGGCCGCCATGCCTGACGCGGAATTGACGGCCACGATCACGCGGGCTTGCGAGAATCGCCAGCGGATCCACCTGACGTATCGCACCGGCAACCGGATGCTGCTCGAGCCGTGGGGCGTTGTCGTACGGCACGGACGGTGGTATCTGCTCGGCTGGCTACCTAAGGCGGACGCACGCCGCGTACTGCGCCTGGACCGCATCATCGCCATAGAGACGACTGATGAGTCGTGCACACCACCGGACGACCTGGACCCGGTGCGCGAGGTCGAGGACCACCTCGCCGACGGCTGGACCTACCCGGTCGAGGTCCGCATCGATGCGCCGGTGGCAAAGGTCGCCCCGTGCATCCCGCGCATTCTCGGTCGGCTCGACGCGAGCGGCGAACACAGCTGCACCCTCCGCGGCAGCACCGACGAACTCACCTGGTACGCCGAGCAACTCGCTCGTATACCTGCGCCGTTCACGGTCCTCGCCTCTCCCGAGATACGGGCCGCGGTAGGAGCCCTCGGGAAACGGCTCGCGCGCGCGGGCGACGCCGCGATCGGGAAGGACCCAGGACGCTCATGAATACACGAACTGCTGCCCACCGTCGATGTCGTACGTCGCGCCGGTGAGCGCCGTATTGCACATGATGTGAACCGCGAGCGCGGCGACATCGGCGGGACCGACGACGCGGCCGATCGGCAGCGTCGACCGCAGGTCGTCGCGGCGCTCCTCGAGTTGATCCCCGAGCAGCGCTGCCGACAACGGGGTGTCGACGAAGCCCGCGGCGATGAGTTTGACGCGAACCGGCGCGATCTCCAGCGCGAGTGCCGCCACGAACGGAGGAAGCACTGCGGTGGCTGCGGAGATGATCCCGAGTTCGCGACTGACACGCCGTCCGCCGGTGCCGCCCATGAACAGCAGCGTGCCCCCGGGCCGCATCTTGCCGGCGGCGTTCCGCGCGACCTCGAGCCCCAGCACCACATGGTCGCTGAGCACCCGGCTGACCTCGGCAGTCTCCATGTCGAGCATGGGCCCGTAGGAGGGGCCGGGGCCCGTGACCATCACGTGGTCGATCGGTGCGGGCAGGTCGTGGAAGAAACTCTGCATCGCGGTCGCGTCGGTGGCGTCGAATGCCGCGGTGCGTCGCGCGCCGACGTCCGACGCTGCTTGCTCCAGCCGGTCAGGGTTGCGGCCGGTGAGGATGACCTCGGCGCCCTCAGTCCGGGCGCGTCGAGCTGTCTCGAGCCCGATTCCGGCGCTGCCACCGATCACGACGACGGTCTGTCCGGCCAGTTCCGGTTCACGCTGGGTAGGAGTCGTCATGGTTCCTCCGGATGGGTGGTACGGCGACGCCGCGCGGTCACCCAATTCTGGCAGCGCACCCACGAATCGGTGGATTCAATCGTCAACCACCCTCCGCGACGCGGGCCAGGTCTGGCCAGGCCTGCTGTAATGCCAGCTCAGTGGTTTTCGCCTGGAAGACGTCAGCGTCCCGTAGCCGGTCGGCGAGGTCGACGCGTGGCTTGGGGACCACGGGGTCGGCGGTGAAAACGGCGCTCGGACGGTAGGTGAGGTACCAATAGGCGGGCAGGACTCCCGCCCACACCCCCAATGGGCCGGCAATTGGGCCGTATCTGGCGGTCCAATGGCGTGCAGTTCCGGAACGCAGCAGCTGCGGGATACCTGCGACACCGGCCCAGTACTCATCTGGCGCTGCGAACAACACGCGGCCGACGCGAGTCATGCGCAGCGCCGAGGTGCACAACAAACACGGTTCGAGAGTTGTGTAGAGCAGGTAGTCGTAGTGACCGGCGGGCGGCGTGTGCGGCGGCATCTGCGCCAAGACGTTCACCTCGGCGTGCGCCAAGCTCGTACCACGCAGTTGCCCGGCAGGTGCGTCTTGCTCTGCGATCCGGTTCCGGCCTTCCGCCGCCACCGCGCCTGCTGGGTCGAACAGCACGGCACCGACCGGAAAGCTGCCCGCCTGGAGGCTCTCCCAAGCTAGTTCGAACGGGCGGCGCCACCGTGCATCGGGGAAGAACTCGTCCGACCCATCCCGCCAATCGTCCATGGCGCACTCCGATCAGGCCCGAGATCTGGCACCCACGCAACGTAGTCCTCACCGGTCCTCGCACAACCGTCTCGTCTGTTGTTGGTAGAGACCGTCTGCGGGAGCCGGGCGCATACTGCGGGCATGGCGGACACGATCGGGTCAGGGCCGGACCCGGATCGCCCGCCGCGGCGCAGGTTCACCGTTGTGGTGGTGGCAGGGCTGGTGCTTGCGGCAGCCATCGGGCTGATCGCCCGGCAGCTGATTAGTGACCGACCGCCCAGCCGTGGAGACGCGACACCGCCGTCCAGCCGCGCAGCCGCGGTCCCGCCGGCTGCGCCCGTCGGGTTGTCCTGCACCGGGTGCCCGGCGGTGCTGCGCGCTCGGGTCGGGCACGACCCGGCTGGGGGCCGGTTGGTGTTCGGCGGATCAGCACTGCGGGTGCTGGACCTGCGCACCGGTCGGCTGCGCATCGACCGGCGCGTGCGGCTACCCCGAGGCGAGCAGATCACCGATGTGCGGGTGCTCGGCGCGAGCCTGGCCATTTTCGTGCAGCCGACTGGCCTGGCGACCGGCGGCCGGGTCTACGCGCTTGGGTCCAGCGGGCCGCCGTTGCTGCTCGGGCCCGCGAATTTCATGCTGTCCGGTGTCGGGGACACGATCTGGATGGCGACCGAGGCGGCCTCGTCCGGGCCGGTGACTTTGGCTGAGGTGGATGCCACCGGTCATCAACTCACCCGGATCACACTGCCGGGCAGAGATACGGTGGCCGCCGTCACCGGCGCCGGGCTGCTGGTCACGGTCGATACCGGCAATGGCGGCAAGGGTTACGGCGGTGCCCGCCCGCAACGGCTGATCCTCGTCGATCCCGCCGGGTCGTCCCGGCTGCTGTCCAGCACCGTGGACACGGTCCTCGCCGCTACCGACCACCTGGTTGCCTGGTCGACTCCGGACGGCACCGTCGTGCTGGACGACATCGACTCCGGTCGGCAGCGCCACTACACGGTGGGGGATGCGGCGCCGGCCGGGTATGGGAGTTTCTCCACTGACGGCCGTCGGCTGGCGTTGGGATACTGGGGCGTGCCGCAGATCAACATCGGCCCCCGGTCCTACGGTTACCTGCAGGTCCTCGACCTGGCTACCGGGACTACCGCCCCGGTCGGTGGAGTTCGGATCCCACCGAAGGTCGACGCGGCGCTGGGCTGGACCGAACCGGACATGCTCGTCATCGGTTTCAACTCCGGCCAGGCGATGCGCACCGCGTTCTGGAACGCCGGCACCCGCCACACCACCGCGCTCAGCACCGCGGTGTCGCACGCCTACATCCAGGCCACTCAGGCGGCCTTACTGCGGCCACTCTGACTGGTTA
>DASXJE010000271.1 GCA_036497565.1 Mycobacteriales bacterium | reverse complement strand
CGGCGCCGACCGGTCGGTCATCGAGGCGTTGCAGCGTTACGGCGAGGTGGTGGGGACGGCGTTCCAGCTCTCCGACGACCTGCTCGACATCACCTCGCTGCAGGCGCAGTCGGGCAAGACTCCGGGCACCGACCTGCGGGAAGGGGTGCCGACCCTGGCGATGCTCTACGCGCTGCGGTCGGACGACCCGGGGCAGGCGCGGCTGCGGGAGCTGCTGCGCGGGCCGCTGGTCGACGACGCTCTGCACTCCGAGGCGCTAGGCCTGCTCCGGGGTTCGCCGGCGGTGGCGGAGGCGCAGTCGACGCTGACGTCGTACGCCGAGGGCGCCCGGCGGCTCCTGAACGATCTGCCGGACGTGCCGGCGAGGGCCGGGCTGGGTGCGCTCGCCGATTTCGTGATCGCCCGCGCGGGCTGATCGAGGGTCCAGACGATCACGAGAGCGGCGGCCCTTCGGAGCTGCCGTTGGCCTGCTCGATGGCGGCGGCCAGGACGGCGTCGAGGCTGGCGCTCTGGGTGGCCCGGGTGACCGCGAGGTGGGCATGACGCGCGGCGGAGAGGCGTCGTAGCCCCGCCTCCCGGTGCTGGATGAGCGTTGCCCGGCTCTCCACGTCGTGGTCGGCGGACAGATGGGTCTCGACCGTATCCCGGGTGGTCGGGGCGCACAGTGGATGACCGCACAGGTGGACGATGGGCCGGGAGCGCGGTGAGGGCCCGTGCCAGGCGTGCCAGGCGAAGGTGTGGGCCGGCCAGATGCGGTCTTCGGCCCAGAATCTGCCGTGCCCGTCGGCGTCGGCCGGACCCGTCCAGAGGTGGCAGCCGGACGGGATGATGAGGATGGACGAGCAGAATCGGCGCCACGTCGGCTCGTCGACGTGGGGCGGAAGGCTCTCGACGTCCGGCACCACGGTCACCTGCAAAGCATGGCTGCCGGCGCTGTCAAAATCCTGAGAGTTGGCTGATTCGTGACCGGGAGATCACGGAAATGAGATCAACCGACCTGGTCACCCTGTCGTCCGTCCGGGTCATGGTCCGGGCGCCGGTCTCGTCCACGGGCCCAGATCAGCCCGACGATCTGCTGCAGCGCGGCGGCGATGATCGTGGCGGTCTCGTGGTGCTCCTCGGCCGGCAGACCGTAGGGGTCGGGTACGTCATCGTCGCCGGGCGGCCTCTGCTCGAGGGTGCCGCGGGTGGACCGGGCGATCGCGACCGCCAGTCGGGTCCGCGCCACCGGGTCGTCGGGCAGCCGGTGGCCGGGCAGACCCGCGTCGAGCAGGCGGGCGAACTCGCGCAGGGTGAATGTCGTGCGCAGCGCGCGAGGCAATTCCCTGACGACGTACGCGCGGTGCGCACGCTCGGCGGTGAGCACCAACTCCGCCGCGGCGATGTCCTTGGCGCCGACCTGGCGGGCGGCGAAGCCGTCCGAGCTCCCGCCGGCCGCCCGCAGCTCGGCGTGGGCGAGCAGGTCCATTCCGGAGCCGACCAGGGCACGGGTGCCGGCGCTGGCCAGTACGAACCGCCCCGCACCGTCGCCGCCGAGACTGTCGGCAAGGAGGCGACGCGCGAGGCTTTCGGCGTACGGCGACCGGCAGATGTTGCCGGTGCACACGAAGAGGATGCCGAAGCGATCCGGATCGGCCAGTGCGCTCATCGAGGGTTGTGCGGGAGGGTGTCGCCGCCGTACTTCGCGAGGTAGGCGGGCACCTTGTTGTTATTGACCGCCTGCCAGAGCAGAGGAGCGCGTTGGGCGTCGAGGTAGACGACGTCCAGCGACCCTTCCATCCCGAAGCCCGACACCGGTGCGGTCATGAAGGTGACGTGGCTGGGGCGCATGTCCCGCAGACCGAACGCCAGGGAGCGGAGCGCTCCGTTGCTCATCGTGTCGTCGATGCTGACCGACTTGGTGACGGCCGAGAGCAGATGGTAGGTCCGTCCGGGGCTGGTGAGCAGCCCGCCGGAGACGGCCTTGTTCATCAGGGCGCGGAGCACGTTTTGTTGGCGCTGGACGCGGTCGAGGTCACTGCGAGGTAGACCGTGGCGCTGCCGGACGTAGGCCAGTGCCTGGTTGCCGCTGAGATGGTCGATGCCCGCGTGGAACGTCACCCCGGCGCTGCTGGTCTGGTCCGCCACCCGCACGTCGACCCCACCGACGGCCGTGGTCATGGTCTTGAAGCCGTCGAAATCGATGGTCGCGAAGTGGTCGATGCGGATATGGGTGAGGGCCTCGACGGTCCGCACCGCCAGGGTTGGCCCCCCGATCGCGTAAGACGAGTTGATCTTGCCCTTCCCGTAGCCCGGGATCGCGACGTAGCTGTCCCGGGGAATCGACACCAGCGTCGCGGACGTCCGAGCCGCGTTGAGCCGGACCACCATCATGACATCGCTGTTCGATCCGGCCACGAAAGACGAGGACGAAGTTCCGTTGCCGGTGGTCGGGCTTGTGGATCGGGTGTCCAGACCGACGAGCAGGAAAGTCATGCTGTGCGCGGCGACCGCGGGGGTGGTCGGCCGTTGTGCCTGATTCAGCGGTGCGAAGACGTGCGGCAGGCGGTGCACATTGTTCGCGAGGTCGTTGGTGACGCTGTAGAGGATGCCGCCGAACGTGGCCACCAGCACGACTAGCGTGATGATGCTGCCAAGGAGTATTCGGCGGCCGCGACGACGATGCCGCGGCGAGTCCGCTTCCACGACTGCCTTGCCGCTCCAGATCGGTCTATCTTCGGCGTTCTCCATTGGCGGCGCCTGCTGGTCACCACGATTGTTGCTCACAATCTGTATCCACCCCCTGTGCTGCTGGGTCAGTCACTCGGCCCTCGTGAACTGGCCCATTGGGCATTCTTCGCATCGTCGAATTCGCCGCGGTCGATCTCGATGGTCGAGGGCGGTGCGTCGGATCGGTTGGTCGTCCTTGCTCCACCTCTGGTTCCGGCCGTCCGGGCAGGCTTAAGGTCGGAGTCGCCCGGAAAATTGATCTTCCGAGCGCTTGAGGAGGTCGACGCTCGTCGACGCCGCAGCAGCCCTTTCTTGCTTTCGGTGGAATCCGAGCTGTAGGCGTAATAGTAGGAGCTTGTACCCGAGGCCGGCGTCATGCTGAAGACGGTGCCAAGTACCCGCACATTCACTCCGGCCAACACGCCGACGGCCTTCTGCACCTGATCACGGGATGTCGCCCCGTGGCGGGTGATTAGTAGTGCTCCGTCGCTGTGGACCGCGACAGCGGCGGCATCGGTGACCGGAATCAGTGGCGGGGTGTCGATGAGGATCGTGTCGTAGGTCTCTTGGAGTTCCATGAGCAGTTTGCGCATGCGATCTGAAGCGAGTAGCTCGCTCGGGTTGGGCGGCACCGGCCCGCTCGCCAGTACTGCAAACAGATCGTCACCCCAGGTCTGCA
>DASXJE010000270.1 GCA_036497565.1 Mycobacteriales bacterium | reverse complement strand
CGGGTCGCTCTCGACGGCGGACATCGTCTCCGCGCAGGCGTCCGGCTGGTACATCTGGCTGCTGCCGGTGAGCTTCGTGGTGTTCGCGATCTCCATGGTCGGCGAGACCAACCGTGCCCCGTTCGACCTCGCGGAGGCCGAGTCGGAGCTGGTCGGCGGCTTCCACACCGAGTACTCGTCGCTGAAGTTCGCGCTGTTCTTCCTCGCTGAGTACGTCAACATGGTCACCCTCTCCGCGGTGGCCACGACGCTGTTCCTCGGCGGCTGGCGCGCCCCGTGGCCGCTGTCGCTGTGGGACGGGGCGAACGAGGGCTGGCTGCCCGTCGTCTGGTTCATCGGCAAGATGTTCGTGTTCCTCTTCGTCTTCATCTGGCTGCGCGGGACCCTGCCCCGCCAGCGCTACGACCAGTTCATGCGGCTGGGCTGGAAGGTCCTCATCCCGGTCAGCCTGGTGTGGATCGTCGCCGTCTCCGCGCTGCGCGTGCTGCGCGTCCAGTACGGCACGGTGTCCGCCCCGGTCGTGCTGCTGATCGGGTTCGTCGTGCTGGTCGTCGCGATCGTCGTCGCGGTGATGCTGCCGGATCGCAAGCCGGCAGATATGGCACCCGAGGAGCCGACCGTCGTGTCCGACTACCCGGTGCCGCCGCTCGACCTCACCGTTCCACCACCGCCACGACGACGCCGGTCCGTGACGCCTCCCCCGGAGACCGCCGCGGTGGGTACCGGCTCCGCGTCCGATACGTCCGACACGGAGGTTGACGCCTGATGGGCATGTTCGACGGCATCGCGGGCTTCGGGGTCACCTTCTCGACGATGTTCAAGAAGGTCGTCACCGAGGAGTACCCGCTCGTCAAGAAGGTGACGGCGCCGCGCTACCACGGCCGCCACCAGCTGAACCGGCATCCGGACGGCCTCGAGAAGTGCGTGGGCTGCGAGCTGTGCGCCTGGGCCTGCCCGGCCGACGCGATCTACGTCGAGGGCGGGGACAACACCGAGACGGAGCGCTTCTCCCCGGGTGAGCGCTACGGCGCGATCTACCAGATCAACTACCTGCGCTGCATCGGCTGTGGGCTGTGCATCGAGGCGTGCCCCACGCGGTCGCTGACGATGACCAACGAGTACGAACTGGCCGACGACGACCGCCAGGACCTGATCTACACCAAGGACATGCTGCTGGCCCCGCTGCTGGCGGGCATGGAGCAGCCGCCGCACCCGATGCGTCTCGGCGACACCGAGCAGGACTACTACGTGCAGGGCCCGGAGATGGCGCGCAAGGGCCTGGAGCAGGCCGGGGAGCACGACCTGGACACCGACAACCGGGCGGGCGCGAACGTCGAGCCGGGTACGGCCGTCGTGGGGAAGGGCCCTCTGGCCAAGAGGGGGACAGACGGATGACCACCTCGACCGGCGAGGCCGTCGCCTTCTGGATCCTCGGGCCGATCGCGCTGGCCGGCGGCCTCGGGATGGTGTTCGCCCGCAACGCCGTGCACTCCGCGCTGTGGCTCGTGCTGACGATGCTCTCGCTCGGCGGGCTCTACATGGTCCAGTCCGCGCCGTTCCTGGGCTTCACCCAGATCATCGTCTACACCGGCGCGATCATGATGCTGTTCGTCTTCGTGCTGATGATGGTCGGCCGGGACGCGTCCGACTCCGTCGTCGAGGTGCTCCGCGGCCAGCGGGTCGCCGCGGCGATCCTCGGGATCGGGTTCGCGGGCCTGCTCCTCGGCGCGGTGGCGCAGTCGGTCACCGTGCCCCTGGCCACCGGGCCCGCGCCCGGCTCGAACGTCGGCAACCTCGGCCTGCTGATCTACCAGCGCTACCTGCTCGCCTTCGAGCTCACCTCGGCGCTGATCATCACCGGCGCCCTCGGGGCGATGGTCTACACCTTCGCCGGGCGGGCCAAGGCCAAGGTCATCACGCAGCGGGAGCGGGTCACCGCCCGCCTGCTCGGCCCGCCCGAGAAGTTCGGGTCGCGGTCCGGGCCCGGCGTCTTCGCGACCGGCGACTCGGTGGCCACCCCCGCGCTGCTTCCCGACGGCTCGATCGCCCCGGAGTCGCTCTCGTCGATCATCGAGGCGACGGCGCGCGAGCGGCTGGGCCACCAGGCCGAGCTGGCCCGCGCCGGCGACGACCACGACGAGCACGCCCGCGGCCACGAGCCGCACCACCGGGCGCCCGGCGCGCACTCCTCCGACCAGGTCACCGGGAGCCAGGCGTGAGTCCCACGAACTACCTGCTGCTGTCCGCGCTCCTGTTCGCCATCGGCACCGTCGGGGTGCTCGTGCGGCGCAACGCGATCGTCGTGTTCATGTGCATCGAGCTCATGCTCAACGCGGTGAACCTGTCGCTGGTCACCTTCTCGCGCATCAACGGCTCGCTCGACGGCCAGGTCATGGCGTTCTTCGTCATGGTCGTGGCCGCCGCGGAGGTCGTCGTCGGCCTCTCGATCATCATGTCCATCTTCCGCACGCGACGGACCGCCTCGGTGGACGACGCGAACCTCCTCAAGTACTGACGGGAGCTTCGATGCTCACCCTGCTGGCAGCAGACCAGCTGCCGCCCGTGGGCCCCGCCACCGGCGCCGGGGCCGCCGCCTGGATCATCGTCGCGCTACCGGCGCTCGGTGCCCTGGTGCTGTTCCTCGGCGGGCGCCGTACCGATCGGTTCGGCCACCTCATCGGGGTGGCGACGGTCGTGGCGTCGTTCGTCTACGGCGCGGTTCTGTTCGTCGGTGCCCTCGCGCTGCCGGCCGAGGAGCGTGTCCGCGACCTCCCGCTCTACGAGTGGTTCGGCTCCGGAGCACTGTCCGTGGAGTTCGGGCTGCGCCTCGACCCGCTGTCGCTGACGTTCGTCCTGCTCATCACCGGCGTCGGCTCGCTCATCCACATCTACTCCGTGGCCTACATGGACCACGACGAGCACCGGCGCAAGTTCTTCGCGATGCTCAACCTGTTCGTCGCGTCGATGCTCGTGCTCGTCCTCGGGAACGGTTTCCTCACCCTCTACCTCGGGTGGGAGGGCGTCGGCCTGGCGTCGTACCTGCTCATCGGGTTCTACGTCGCCCGCCCGCTCGCGGCGAGCGCGGCGAAGAAGGCGTTCCTGATGAACCGGGTCGGCGACGTCGGCCTGGCGCTCGCGATCTTCATCCTGTTCCAGCAGCTGGGCACCACGCAGTACACCGAGGTCTTCGCCCGCGCCGGGGAGATGTCCACCGGCACGCTCACCGCGGTGACGCTGCTGCTCCTGCTCGGCGCATGCGGGAAGTCGGGCCAGTTCCCGCTGCAGGCCTGGCTCCCCGACGCCATGGAGGGCCCGACCCCGGTGTCGGCGCTCATCCACGCGGCCACGATGGTCACCGCCGGGGTCTACCTCGTCGCGCGGACCCACCCGCTCTACGACCTCGCCCCGGTCGGTCAGCTGGTCGTGACGATCGTCGGGGCGGTGACGCTGATGATCGGCGCGATCATCGGGTGCGCCTACGACGACATCAAGAAGGTCCTCGCCTACTCCACGGTCAGCCAGATCGGCTACATGATGCTGGCGGTGGGGCTGGGCCCGATCGGTTACGCGGCGGGCATCGCGCACCTGCTGGCCCACGGCTTCTTCAAGGCCGGGCTCTTCCTCGGGGCCGGGTCGGTGATGCACGGGATGGCCGACGAGACGGACATGCGCCGGTTCGGCGGGCTGTGGCGGCACATGCCGATCACGTTCGCCACGTTCACCCTCGGCTACCTGGCACTGATCGGCTTCCCGTTCCTCTCGGGCTTCTACACGAAGGACATGATCGTCGAGGCGTCGCTGGGGGGCTCGCCGGTGCGCGGCTGGCTGCTCGGCGGCGCGGCGCTGCTCGCGGCCGGACTGACCGCGTTCTACATGACGCGCCTGATGCTCATGACGTTCTTCGGCGCCGAGCGCTGGCGCGAGCTCACGCCGCGCGCGGTGCCCTGGGATCCGA
>DASXJE010000269.1 GCA_036497565.1 Mycobacteriales bacterium | reverse complement strand
GCGGGGTTCGCGACGTCGACGAACAACGGCGCCAGCTGGACGAGTGGACTCCTGCCCGGGATCACCAAGTACGCCGGCGGCGGCGCGAATGACCGCGCGACCGACGAGTCGGTCGCCTACGACGCCGCTCACGGAGTCTGGCTCGTCTCGTCGCTGACCCTGCTCGAGGCCGGTGGCGTGCACGGCAACTCGATCGTCACGAGCCGCTCGACCGCCGGCTTAACCTGGAGCGCACCCTTCACGACGGCGACCGGTGGCGATCTCGACAAGAACTGGATCGTCTGCGACAACACCGCGACAAGCCCGTTCTACGGACATTGCTACACGCAGTGGGACGACCACGGAGCCGGCAACCTCCTGAAGATGAGCACGTCGACCGACGGCGGGCAGCACTGGTCGGCGCCAGCGACGAACAACAGCGGTGTGATCGGCGGTCAGCCCGTCGTGCGACCCGACGGCACGGTCATCGTCCCGATCGCGAACGCGAACGAGACGGCTATCGGCGCGTTCAGCTCGACGAACGGCGGCGTGAGCTGGAGCGCGGTCACGACGATCGCCACCATCCGCCACCACACGGTCGCGGGCGGACTGCGCGAGGGGCCACTGCCATCGGCGGAGATCGACGGCAGTGGGACGGTCTACGTCGCCTGGGCGGACTGCCGCTTCCGCCGTTCCTGCAGGACGAACGACATCGTCCTCAGCCATTCCCTGAATGCGACCGGGACGAGCTGGTCATCGGTCGCCCGCGTCCCGATCGACGGGACCAGCAGCCGCATCGACCACTTCATCCCGGGGCTTGCCGTGAACAAGGCGACGTCCGGAGCCGCCGCGCAGCTGGGGCTGACCTACTACTTCTATCCGTCCGGTAGTACCCAGCTCGGCGTCGGCTTCATCTCCTCGACCAACGCCGGGAGCACCTGGAGCACACCGCAGACGGTGGCGAGCGGCATGCCCTCGACCTGGACGGCGACCACGAGCCAGGGCCGGATGGTCGGGGACTACATCTCCAGCTCGTACGGCTCCGACAACCTCGCGCACGCGGTGTTCGCGGGTGCCTCGGCGCCGACGACCGGGACGAGCTGCAGCTCCGTCCTGGACAACTGCTCGGAGCCGATGGAGACCTTCGCGTCGGGCCTCGGGGCGGGTGGCACCGTGTCGGGCGCAGCTGATCCGATCCGGTTCTCCGGGAACGGCGGCGCCGATGCGAACAACCTCTGGAACGTTGTCGACAACAACGGGGCGAAGCACCGCGACTGACGTGAATCGACCCGATGTTCGTTAGAACGACGAGATGACGCCGCCCTGGCGCTCGTAGCCCGTGACCGACGGGCCCCAGGCGGAGCCATCCCACCACTTGTGGTAGAGCGCGCTGTCGGTCCCGGTTACGAAGACGTCGAGCCGGTTCGGGCCCCACGACACGAGCCGCGGCTGCGACGTGGAGACACCGCCCATCGCCTCGTAGGCAGTCAACGACGGTCCCCAGGACGAGCCGTCCCACCACTGGTGGTAGAGCTGGCTGTCCGTACCGATCACGAACGCATCGAGGCGATTCGGGCCCCAGGCGACCAGCTCCGGCTGGCCGACGCACACGCCGCCGTGTCGCTCGAACCCGGTGGGCGAAGGACCCCACGCAGAGCCGTCCCACCACTTGTGATAGAGCGCTCCGTCGGTGCCGATCACGCACACGTCTAGGCGGTTAGGTCCCCAGGAGACCGCCCGCGGTGCGGACATGCAGATCCCGCCGAGCCGCTCGTAGCCGGTCAGGGACGGTCCCCAGGACGAGCCGTCCCACCACTTGTGGTAGAGGGCACGGTCGGTGCCGAGCACGAACACGTCGAGCCGGTTCGGCCCCCAAGAGACGACCTCGGGCTGGCCGAGGATCACGCCGCCCTGCCGCTCGTAACCCGTCAGCGACGGCCCCCAGGACGAGCCGTTCCACCACTTGTGGTAGAGGGCGCGATCGGTGCCAAGCACGAACACGTCCAGCCGGTTCGCCCCCCAGGACACGACGCGCGGGTCGCCGAGGCAGATGCCGCCCTGGCGCTCGTAGCCCGTGACCGATGGGCCCCAGGCGGAGCCATCCCACCACTTGTGGTAGAGCGCGCTGTCCGTTCCGGTGACGAAGACGTCGAGGCGGTTCGGGCCCCAGGCGACGGCCTGCGGAACGCTCTCGCAGATCCCGCCCAACGGCTCGTAGCTGGTCAGCGACGGGCCCCAGGCTGACCCGCCCCACCACTTGTGGTAAAGCTGGCGATCGGTACCGAGCACGAACACGTCGAGCCGGTTCGCGGCCCACGAGACGACCGGACCAGAGCTCGCGCGCGCGGCGCCCACCGGCACAGCTGGAGCGATGGTGCAGGCGTTCTGGGCGTTCGACCATTCGGTTTGCACGAGGAACCCGCCGAGGCGGGTGGTCTGCCGATTGCAGATGTCGCCGATCTCGTCCCCGGAGGAGCTGTCCCACCAGGCGTTCAGGTCCGGGTCCGTGACCGCCTCGGCGAGTTCGTGGCTCGAAACCTCCGTCAGGGTGTCCAGGAACTGGCCGGGGAAGACGCAGCCTGCGCAGTTCACAAACGGGATCACGGCGTAGCGGACGCCGCCGATGTGATTGTGGTAACCGCAGAATCCGCCGGCCGCGCAGGACTGGCTCGAGCCGAGCAGTGAGACGACTCCCGGCGGGAGGTAGATGAAGTAGAGGGTGTTCGCGTTCGTCGCCGGGACGGTCCCGTTCGCTATGAAGCCCTGCAGCGACGTCTGGATCTGTCCGTCCGTGACCTGCCTGACGGCGCCGACGATCGTGCCCGGCTCGCTGTTCGTGATCCGCACCGACGGCAGCCGTGTCCCGTGCTGGATCGTTGTGGTCGCGGTGCTGTATTCGGCGAGCATGTCCATGTACTCGCTGGTGAGGATGAAATCGAAGAAGCCGTCCAACTGGGTTGCGAGCTGCGAGTTGGCGGTCTGCGACCACGCTGCACCCCAGTAGATCGGCACGATCTGGACCGCTCCGAGGATCGGGCCGCCGTGGTTCGTGAGGCCGGGTGGGGCGGTGATCACCGGGGCGACCCCGGCCGCCTCGAAGTCCGCCGGCGGGACGACGCCCCGGGGGGCGCTGACCAGCGGGGCGACACCGGCCGCCTCGAAGTCGGCCAGTGGGACGATGCCCCTTGGCGCCGCGAGCTCGGCCCCTTCGAGCGGGGCTTCCTCCATAGGCTCAGCGACCGCGACGCCGTCGCCCTCCTGCTCCGCGGCGTTCATCTCGCCGGATGGCATGTCGCTGCCGCCGGTCATCGTGGCCATCGCCGACGCGACATCGGTCTCGTCGCCCGTCCCGGTGCTCGCTTCCGCGCCCATTGCGGCCGAACCGGGCATCTCGTCCTCGTCGGACATCCCGCGCGCTGGCGGCCTCTCCGCGATTTCGGCGCCGGGCATCGTCTGCTGACGGCGAGGTGAACGCGCACGGCCCGAGTTCGTCGGTGCCTTCTTCTTACTGGGCATAGCGGCCCCCTTCTTGCTCGCCGCGGTGTTGATGCCCCTCGCCGGAAAGAAGTGGGACGGAGTCGCCGCCGTGTCCCGCGGCATTCGTTTCGCTGGAATATACCAGTCACCGTCCAGCGGTGTGGCCGCATGTCGTAGTCATTGCGGGCTACAAGTCGGCCACAGGGGGGTCGCGCGCATCACGCGAAAGCAAACACTTCGCCCCCGAATCTAGTTACCACATTCTTGCTTGCTCCGCCCGGCTCGGCCAAACACCGGCGCACCATCTGGGGTAAGGTCGAGGCCACGCAATGGTCATGGTCCGACTCTGCGTGGTCACTGTCAGAAGGAGGAATCAGGATGGTTCGACGGACTCGCGTCCTCTCACGACCGGACTGGAGAGGTGACCGCCATGCCTAGCGGCGGCACGCATTACGACGTCGTCGTAGTCGGCGGCGGCCAAGCCGGTCTCGCGATCGGCTACTACCTCGCTCAGCAGGGCTGCGACTTTCTGATCGTCGAGCGCGAACCGGATGTGGCGGCCGCCTGGCGCGATCGCTGGGAGTCGCTAACGCTGTTCACGCCGCGCGCGTACGACAGCCTGCCGGGGCTCGAGTTCCCGGGCGAGCCGGACGGTTACCCGACGCGCGACGAGGTGGTCGCCTACCTGCGGGCGTATGCAGCGGACTTCGACCTGCCGGTACGGCTCGGCACTCCGGCAAAGAGCGTTTCCCGTGACGGCGACCAGTTCGCGATCGAGCTCGACGGTGGGCGCATCACGGCGAAGCAGGTCGTGATCGCGACCGGCCCCTTCCAGGAGCCGCGCATCCCGGCGTTCGCCGATGGGCTGGCGCCCGCAGTCGTGCAGATGCACAGCGCCGGCTACCGGCGTCCTGCCGATCTGCCGGCCGGCCGAACGCTGATTGTCGGCGGCGGTAACACCGGCTACCAGATCGCCCACGAGCTGGCGGCAACCCGGGAGACGCACATCGCCATCGGCACGCGCCAAGCTGCGTTGCCGCAACGGCTGTTCGGCCGCGACCTGTTCTGGTTCCTGACGAAGACCGGTCTGATCTACAAGTCCGTCGATTCGAGGCTCGGCCGGCGCATGAGTCAAAAAGAGACGCTTGTCGGTCCGTTGCCGAAGGTCGCCAAGCGGTTGGGCGTCGTCGCGCACGGGCGCGCCACCGACGCTTCCGGGCGGACCGTGACCTTTGCGGACGGCAGTCAGATCGACGTCGACGGCGTGGTCTGGGCCACTGGCTTCCGCTACGACCACAGCTGGATCGACCTTCCGATCACCGGCGGGGACGGCCGGATCAAACACCACCGCGGCGTGACCGAGATCCCGGGCCTGTACACCCTCGGCCTTCAGTGGCAGCACACGCGCGGCTCCGCGCTGCTCGGGTTCGTCAAGGACGACGCGGCGTTCATCGCGCAGCGGATCGCGGCGGACGCGAGCGCTGCGCGCGAGATGCCTTTCACCGCGACGCAGCCAATGGCTGCAGGGCAAGGAGATTGACAAGTGCAGGAACACGTCCACACCGAATCATCGTCGGCCGGAGCGTTCCCGACGGACGCCACTGGACTGCCACAAGCGCGCGCGAGTGAAGTGATCGAGCTGGCCGACGGGCAGTTGTTCGAGATGAGCATTGAGCCGATTGCCAAGCAGCTCGGTCAGCACACCGTGCGGATGCTCGGATACAACGGCTCGGTTCCGGGCCCGACGCTGCGCGTCCCGGAAGGCGCAGAGATCGAGGTCAAGGTCGAGAACCGCGGCGATCTCGACGCGACCGTCCATTGGCACGGGCTCCGTCTCGACAACGCCTACGACGGGACCCACGAGACCCAG